>JAUXWS010000098.1 GCA_030685015.1 bacterium | reverse complement strand
CTGAAACTGGATACTGAGTGAGGACGGCATGATGGGCTCCTTTCGTGAATGCGTCACGAAGATCGGCCCGGGGTGGGACATGTCAACTCATTGACCTTGATCAGCAGCCACTTCGGTAGCTGAAACTGCTGCGTAATCGGGATTATGAATGTGATGAATGATCATCACAACAAGATGTGTCAAGATTATGTAGGAGAATCATGCTCAAGAAATGAGTGAAAATGTGAATGAAAGAATTTTGTAGAAAGTGGTTGACTTCTCCTCTCATGCGAGGGATCGTAAGGTTGTCAGGCCAGGGAAGGCTTTCAGAGATCGCGCGTGTAGCGCTGGACGGCCTGACAAGATTGACAAAGAACGTCATATGGGCTACCAGCAAGAGTCCCAAAACATACGGAGTCGAATTTCATGCGACACACCCATTCGCCCCTCATCCACGAGCGCCCCGCGCGCCAGACCACGGTGTCCCAGGCCCACACGGCCTTCCGCGACCTGCCCGACGAGGAGCGCCGCCGGCGCCTGGTGGAGGCCATCCACCGGGAGCTGGGCCACGCGCCCGCTCGGCAGCCGGCCCTCTTGACCGAGGTCGAGGTGGCCCGTGTGCTCAAACGGACGGTGGGTACCCTGCGCAACCGGCGCTGGGCCGGCCTGCCCGTGCCCCGCCACGTGGTGGTGGGCCGCATGGTCTTGTACGAGCCGCTGGATGTGGTGGACTTCATGTTGTCCAGGGCCTGAGGGCCCCGGGCGGGGGCCGGGGGACCGTGAACCGGCTCGGCCCGTCTCGTGACCCGAAGCACGCTGCAGTGGTGGCTCCTGGGCCACGACAGGCGCAAGACAAGGCATGAGGCTGGCGGATGGTGCCGCCAGCCCGGGACAGACGTTGGGAGGCTCTGTGGGTGTGTATCAGGACGTGATCGATCGGGTCAAACAGGACCTGACGATCGGCATGGTGCTGGGTCGGCCGATTCCTGCCAATGGCAAGATTCGCTGCCCTCTTCCCGGCCACGAGGACAAGAATCCTTCATGCGATGTGGATCTGCAGCGAAACACGTTCACCTGTTGGAGCCATCCGGGTGGTCGTGCGGGTGGAAGCGTGCTGGACCTTCTCATGCTCATGAACGGCGTAGACTTCAAAGAGGCCCTGCGCCTGGGTGCCAACATGCTCAACATCCCGCTGAAGCCCCCGACCCAGGAAGAGGTGGCGGCCCAGGAAGCCCGACATAAGCGTGAAGAGACCCTGTCCGCCCTGACCCGAGCGACCCACGGGTGGTTGATGGGAGACACGGATCCGGCCCGCCAAGCGCGAGCCTACTTGGAAGCGCGGGGTTTTTCCCAGGATCTGATGCGTGAGCACCAGCTGGGCTTGATCAACCTGGAAGGGCTCTACAGAATCCTAGCCAAGCATCCCGTCTTGGCAACCTATAGCCAGACGGACTTTGAAGCGGCAGGCTTGCGTGCGGCTCGTGGGGGCTTCCTGTTCCACGACACGCGAATCCTGTTTCCTCTTCTGAGTCGGGGTCGCACCGTCGGCATGTCGTTTCGCGCACTGCCCGATTCCAGTGACAAGCGGAAGTTCGTGCACTTGGCAGGCCTGGCGGCCGGCCTCTGGAACGAGGACGCCCTGCGCCATCCGGACCGATCCGTCGTGTTGGCGGAAGGGATTCCGGATGCCTTGCAGGTGGCCGCCTTTGGCATTCCGGCGGTGGGCAACCTGGGTCTCGAAACCGCGAAGAACGCCCATCGCTTTGCCCATTTGAAGCGCGTGACGTTGGCATGGGACAACGATTCGGCAGGAAGGGGTCGAGCGCTGAAGAGCGCCATGGCCATCCAGGCGGTCATGAAGGACGGCGATGTGCATGTGCTGCACATGCCAGGCGCCAAGGACATCAACGACTGGGCACGCGCCGGCGGTACGAAAGAGGAATTCCTGGACCTGCTGCGGCAAGCGCCGGATCTCCTCGACATGCTGATCGCCCGCTTGCCGAAGGAAGCGGAATGCTTGAAGGAAAGCGATCTGGAGCCCGTGTTTGACGTGATCCGCATGCGCTCCAGCCTGGGACACAAGGCCCTGCTCAAACGAGTGACGAAACACGTGCCCACACCCCTTGCTGAACTGCAGAGCCGTCTGGCTGCCAGTTCCTCAAGCGGGTCTTCGCCGCAGAACCGTACCACCCCCACTGGATCGGGACCGGATGCCGCAGGGTCGACAAGTCCGGGCACGAAGGTCCCCTTGGTCCGGCAAATCCTCCAGCCAGGACTCTGTCTCTGGCACGATGGCGATGTCCCCACGTGGCGCATGGGCGTCCATATCCAACGCACGGAACCCATGTCGGCATCGGACGGGACTCCGGTGCATGTGGTCAACAAAGAGTTGATCATCGTCCAGAACCTGCCCGATGGCCTCAACGTGAGTACCGAGCCGTACTCGCTCTTTGCCCAGGATGAAGAGGAATACAAGCGCTTTCCAGGGCGCAAGTACCCCGTTTGGGACCAAGAATCTGCCTTCGCGCACAACATGTTTTTGTTCTTGGACAACCAGTGCCCACCCGTGTCCGGCTGCCACCTCTTTGACGAGGTCAAGCGGCTGCTCACCCGCTTCCTCTGGTTTCCCGATCCCCGGGATCTGGACTTGCTGGCCACGTGGATCCTGATGACCTACGTGTTTCCCGCCTTCAACGCCGTGCCCTATCTGCATTTCCATGGCAGCAAGGCATCGGGCAAGACGACCGCCTTGAGCTTCGTGTCGCGCTTGGCCTTCAACGCCATGAAATGTGCCGGGCCCACGGAGGCGGCTGCCAGCATGCATGTGGCCAACACGTCGGGCACGCTCATCATCGATGAGGCGGAGCGTCTACTGAATCCGCGGCCCGGGTCACGCGAGGAGTTCCTGATGCTGATCCTGCTGATCGGGTACCAGGCGGGGGCGATCCTACCCAAAGGCGATGCCGAGAGCCAGCAGCCCGTGGAGCGCTGCGTGTTCGGTCCCAAATGCCTTGGATCCATTGGCCGCATCCAGCACGTCCTGAGGAGCCGCTGCTTGGCCATCCACACCAAGGAGGCGGATGCGGACCACTTGCCCGAAGGGGATATGAACCATGACGCCCGCGAAGCGGCGATCACCTCCCGGGTCCTGCGCAACCAGCTGCATGTTTGGAGCCTTCGCAACGGCCTGGCTCTCCACGAACGGGTCACCCATGACATGCGCAACGTGGACCGCAGGCGATTGGGCAGCCGCGATCGGGAGCTCTGGCTGCCACCGTTGACCATTGCCCGACACCTGGACGTGGAGCGCGGGGAAGGCTCCATCCTGGAGGCCACGCTGATGGAACTGCGTCAGGTGAAAGAGGTGGAGCACAAGGCGCTGGAAGCCGAGTAGAATCCCAAGGCCCTGTATCTGCAGGTTCTGGCGGACGTGCTGGAGGAGAAGGGCCCTATCCTGATGGCCTTCAACCAGTCGGGGCGGCGGCAGGACTGGTATCCCGCGGCCGAACTGCTGACCTGCATCGAAAAGGTGTTGCACGAACAGCGCATGCTGCCTGCCCATGTGAACCATGAGGTGGAGTGGTTGCGCGCGTCCCTGTTCGAAATGGGGGTCACCGAGTCCAAGACGCGCCAGCAGCAGCGCGTGCTTCGTGGCGCTGGGCCGTCGAAGAATGAGGAGTGTTTCCACATCCCGCAAGAGAGGCTGCAGGCGGCCCTGCGCAAACTGTCCGTGCCGCAGGATGGCGGTGAGGAGACCCTCCCGACGGCCCTCTTGGAATCCTTGCATGTGCCCGCCGGAGGAAGTGGCGCGCAGACGGCGCCCAGTCCCACCGGAACCGATGACATCCCCTTCTGACCCAAGGAGCCACCATGACAGGAGAACGCATCGACCGCTGGCCCAGTGGAGAACGGCCCGTCTACTTCGCCACCCCGGGCGCCTGGGGTCTCCTGGACTTGCTGGGCCGGTCGAGTTCTTATGGGCCGGACGTGCAAAGGGCGCTGGAGGCCGCCTCGCTGCGCGATGTGCGGGGAGCCTACTTCCTCACCCGCGATCTCGACCAGCTGAAACGTCGCGATCTCCTCCTGGGTGGGGACGACGCCGGCCGTGCCAAACGCATCCAAATCCGCAAGGACCTGCGCCGCGCCTTTGACCGTCTCTGGCTTCGCGACGAAGCCATGCGAAAGGAGCGAGAAGCCGAACACGTGCGGCGGTCCCTGGCCGCCCGGCCACCCGAGCATCCTGGATGGCGACAACTGACCCCCAACCAAGTGCTGGACGTGGCGGGCTGTCCGCAGCCCCTGGACGTGCGCGTCAGGCGGCTGTTGGAAGTGGACCGGGGTTTGGTGGAGCGTGTCCGCGCGCGGTTGATGGAGCCGACCTCATCCGAGGCGTCCCTGTGCCGGCGGCCCCCCAAGGCCCAGACCGATCATCTGGCATGGGTGCTGGGCCTGGTTCTCGAGCATGCGCAATCTCCAACCCCATTCCCCGACAGCCCTGCCCCTAATCCACAGGAGACAAGATGACGTTGACCCAATCCGACCTGGTGCGCCGCCTGCGCTCCACCCACGGCCTCACGTTGATCGAGGCCCGGCGGGCCGTGCACGACGTGACCAGCGCGCTCACCGATCTGCTTGACCAGCTGAACCTGGGCGACCGGCTCACGCTGAAGTACCTGGGTCACTTCGAGTGCTACCTGCGTAAGGGGGGCTTGCGCCACGGCCTGCATGGCCGGGAGCCCATGACCCTGCCAGATCGGCCCTCTCTTCGATTCCATGCCAATGCCCAGCGCCGAGCCAGCCTCGCCGCGCGCCTGGGCATGCGGGAAGGGTCGCGTCCCGGAGCGAGCGTTCCCCATGAGCCCTTGGCACGACCCACGATGCAACCAATTCCGCTGGAGTCCCCCGGCACGCTGTGCGTGCCGGCGGATCCGCCCCAACCAGGAGACGCCCAATGACCCGCGACCCGATCCTCGTCCACCAGATCAGCAAGGCCTGTCTGGCCGGTTACCGTCAGGGGCTCGAAGGTACCCATGTTGGCGTGCCGCCCCTGATCGACGCCCATGTCGACGACACTTACCGCCTGGCTTTCCAGGATGGATTGCAGGAGGCACGCACTCGAATGCAGGAGGGGAAGGTCCATCCGGATGAACTGCAGAGGGTGCGCAACGACCATGCCACCCGGTGGAAGGAGGGAGCCGAATGCGCCCTTGACCAAGTGACGCGCTACTTGCCCCGCGCGGAAGCCGCGGCCCTGGCCGAGTACAACGCACGGAAGCGCCTGCTTTTCGTGGGGACGGCCTTCAGCGACGGCTACGATGCGGTGATGGAAGCCGCGGACAGTCTGGCCAAACCGCTTCAGGACGCCCAGCGCGACTTCAAGGAGATCCACCGCATTATCCAAGAGGGACACGATCTGCTGGACACCGCGGGCGTGCCTGCCTGCCCACCGGATCCGGAGGTGGAGGACCGCTCGCTCATCGCCTTGGTGCGCCGCCTGGCGGGACTGCCCATGGTCACGGCGACATCCGAACCGGTTCCCGCCCCGGCCAATTGACCCACCCCTGCCCGCGCCCCGGGACCTTACGCCTCGGGGCGCGGACCCGCTTCCCCTCCCACCCCATCTTCAGGCCCTCACGCACCCTAAGAACCCTTCCCCTTGGGCAGATCTCGGTGGAGCCCTATGGCGGAACCCGTTTCGAGGATTCCGAGCCATGCCTCACAAGAGAAGCTTCTTCTGTAGCAATGAGAAGGGAACCCTGGCGGGTAGGTGACAAGTCCCGGCGTGTCCCCACCACCCCCTGCTCGTTCGTGTCGGCACGGCGAGGCCGGTTGGCTGGGAGTGGGCGGCGCATCCCGGATTTGGCGGTTGGAGGAGGGACGGTGGTGGCCGCGTGCGCGGCCCGGCGACCGCCGCGGCCGCCCCTTTTCCTGGGTCGACCATACTGTAACAGCCTGTTACAGTTCGTGACTCGCCCCCAGTTTTCTTGGACACAAAAGTGAGGTAAATCTCATGGTCCAAGGAGAGGAGAGCCGCATGCCCATCGAGAGGTTCACGCCACCCGCGCCCGGAGCGCCGGAAGGAGCGCGTAGCGCG
>JAUXWS010000097.1 GCA_030685015.1 bacterium | reverse complement strand
AGTCTCCTTCCCCCTCCCAGGGGGAAGGTCGGGATGGGGGTTCATGGTGACCGCGCAATCTCCTTCCCCCTCCCAGGGGGAAGGTCGGGATGGGGGTTCATGGTGACCGCGCAATCTCCTTCCCCCTCCCAGGGGGAAGGTCGGGATGGGGGTTCATGGTGTACCAACGAGTCCCTCCACGCCTGACGCAACACGCTCGCCGCATGCGACGCGACATGACAAGCTACGAGCGATGTTTATGGAGCATGCTCCGCAAAAAGCAATTGAACGGCCTTCGCTTCAGACGCCAACATGTTGTGGGGCCATACATCGTGGACTTCTATTGCGCAGAACACCGGCTTGCCATCGAACTTGATGGGGTGCAACATCAGGTGGACAAGTCACAGGATGAGAGAAGAAGCGCATGGTTGAGTCAGCAGGGAGTGCGCGTGATCAGGTTCCAAAACAACGATGTCAGCGACAGGCTGGCATGGGTGCTTGGCGAGATCTGCCGCGCCGCTCTGGATCCGAACGATGCTCGGCTCCGCAAACCCCCATCCCGGCCTTCCCCCTGGGAGGGGGAAGGAGTCAGAACTCCTCCCCCACTTTGATGCGCAAGGCCACGCCCTCCGCCCCATAGGCGAGGTCGGCGCGGGCGTTGAGACGCTCGCCGGGCAGGAGGGCGAAGCGCCCGCCCAGCCCCAGGCTCGACTTCCAGGGGCCGGCCGCCAGGTCGCAGCCCCGCGCCCCCACCTGCCCCGCCTCCACGAAGCAAACGAAGCCGGAGCGCGCCGCCAGCCAGCGGCCCGGCCGGGTGGGCAGGGTGAAGGGCAGGTCCTGGCGCCACTCCAGTCGTGCCGCCGCTGCCCAGCGGTCCTGGAAGCGCATGTCCTCCACGGCGCGCAGCCACTCGCCGAGGCGGGGCAGGGTGCGGAAGGAGGGGGCGCCCCCGCGGCCCTCCAGCGCAGCCTGGACGGCCAACACGCCGGGGCCGTGACGCTGGTAGCGACGCAGGTCCAGTTGCCAGCGCGAGTAGTCCCAGCGGCCGCCCAGCCAGGAGCCGTGGCGCAGGGCACGCCCCTCCGCCAACCAGCCGGCGCCGGGCCACACCGTGTCGTCACGGATGTCCCAGGCCACCTCCGCGCCCAGCCCCAGGTCCCGCCCGTCATCGTTCGCGAAGGCGAAGGCGGGATCATGCTTGGTGAAGCTCTCCTGGGAGCCCAGGGCATGGACGCCGCTCCACAGGTCCCCGGTCAGGCGCCGCCGCAGGCGCAGCTCCAGCTTGACGCGCTCCACGGTGAAGTCCACCGGGGTGGAGGGACTGTCCGGTCCGATGCCGTGCCAGGAGGCCGGCCAGTGCTGGTAGCTCAGTTCGCCCAGCAGGCTCAAGCGGTCCCCCGCCCGCCACAGCTCGGGACGCAGGCCCAGCTCGGCCTGTCCCCGGGCGCAGAGGGTGGCCCAGGCCGCCAGCTGGTCGGGGCGGTCCAGGCTGTCCTGCCGCGTCACCCACTGCAGCCAGGCGCCGCCGATGGCCCCCGTCTCCGGCATGTAGGCCACCACGGGCAGGAGGGCGGGAGCGGCCCCGGCCGGCGCCGCCGCCAGCAGGAGCAGGGCGGATAGCAGCAGGCTTGGCTGGCGGCGGAAGAGCGCCATGGCATCCTCGACTGGCCGGTCGGGCCGCGCGTCGTGCGGGCCGCGCCGACGCTTCAAGGTGAGAAATCGGACGCTCCCCCTCAGGCAATTTGAATACGCCTGTTGGACAACGGGATCCATGCTTATCCACGAGAAGCTGTGGGGAGGAGCTTTCGGCGGGAGCGAGCCATTTCTATGTTCTAGCAAGAGGTCCCCCCGGCGCCCTCCCGCCATCAGACAGCCCGATCCCGGCCCGGCCGGGAGGAAAAGGAGCCATGCCCGATTTCGTCCACCTCCACAACCACAGCCACTATTCCCTGCTGGACGGCGCCGCCCGGGTGGACCAGCTGGTGCGGCGCTGCGTGGACAATGGCATGGACGCCTTCGCCCTCACCGACCATGGCAACCTCTACGGCCTGCTCGATTTCTACAAGGCGGCGCGCCAGGCCAAGGTCAAGCCCATCATCGGCTGCGAGGTCTACATGGCCTCCGGCCCACGCACGGAGCGGGTCAAGACCACGGGCAGGAAGCCCTACCACCACCTGGTCCTCCTCGCCAAGAACCAGGAGGGCTACCGCAACCTGCTGCGCCTGGTCAGCGCCGGCTTCCTGGAAGGCTTCTACTACCGACCGCGCATCGACTGGGAGTTGCTCCAGCGCCACCACGAGGGACTCATCGCGCAGACGGCCTGCCTGGGCGGCGAGATCAACCAGGCCCTGCTCCGTTCCGACTGGGACGGGGCCCGCCAGACGGCCCTGGCCTACCGCGAGCTGTTCAAGGACGACTTCTACCTGGAGATCCAGAACCACGGCATCCCCGAGGAGGACATCGCCCGGGCCCGCATGAAGGAGCTGGCCCACAGCCTGGCCATTCCGCTGGTCGCCACCAACGACATCCACTACCTGGACCGCGGCCACGTCCTGGCCCACGACATGTACATCTGCATCCGCGACCAGAAGCAGCACGACCCGCGCAACATGCGCTACAACACGGACCAACTCTTCTTCAAGAGCGCGGCCGAGATGTACGAGGCCTTCGCCGGCTTCGAGGAGGCTTGCCGCATCACACGGGAGATCGCCGACAAGTGCGACGTGACTCTCGACTTCGACACGCGCCAGCTGCCCGTCTTCCCCATCCCGGTGGCCGACGCCCACCTCTCCCTGGACGATTACTTCGCCCAGGAATGCCGCGCCGGCCTGCTGCGCCGCTACGGTGACGCCGCGCCCGCGGGCGCGGCCGAGCGCCTCGAGTACGAGATCGGCGTCATCCGCAGCATGGGCTTCGCCGGCTACTTCCTCATCGTCAAGGATTTCATCGACTACGCCCGCGCCCACGACATCCGGGTCGGCCCCGGCCGCGGCAGCGCGGCGGGGTCCCTGGTCAGCTTCGCGCTGGGCATCACCAACATCGATCCGCTGGAGTTCGATCTCCTCTTCGAGCGCTTCCTCAACCCGGAACGCGTCTCCATGCCCGACATCGACATCGATTTCGAGGACCGCCACCGGCAGGATGTGATCGATTACGTCAAACGCAAATACGGCGAGAAGAACGTCACCCAGATCATCACCTTCGGCCGACTGATGACGAAAGCGGTGATCAAGGACCTGGGCCGCGTGCTGGGGCTCTCCTTCGCCGAGACGGACCAGATCACCAAGCTCATCCCGCATCGGATGGCCGCCGACAAGAAAGTCCACCTGGCCGACGTGCGCCGCGAGGTACCCGAACTGGATCAGCTGCTCAAGACCGACCCCCGTTACGAGCAGATGTGGCGCAACGCCGAGATCCTCGAAGGGCTCAATCGCAGCTCCGGCGTGCACCCCGCCGGCGTGGTGATCACGCCCGGCCCCCTCGAGGACTTCGTGCCCCTCCAGCGGGCGGGCGGCATGGACGGCGACATCACCACCCAGTGGGACGGCACCTGGATCGACGAGGTGGGCCTCCTCAAGATGGACTTCCTGGGCCTGCGCGCCCTCACCATCATCAAGGAGACACAGCGCCGCCTGGCCGAGCGCGGCGTGGAGCTGGACATGGAGGCCATCCCCAAGGACGACGCCCGCACCTTCGAGCTCTTCGGTCGCGGCCAGACCCTTGGCGTCTTCCAGTTTGAATCGAGCGGCATGTGCGAGTACCTGAAGAAGCTCCAGCCCCAGCGCCTGGACGACCTCATCGCCATGAACGCCCTCTACCGGCCCGGCCCCATGGACAACATCCCCCTCTTCATCGAACGCCGCCACGGCCGGCAGGAGGTGCGCACCCTCCACCCCGTCATGGAGAAGTTCCTCGAGCGCACCTACGGCGTCATCGTCTACCAGGAGCAGGTGATGCAGATCGCCCAGGCCGTGGGCGGCTTCAGCCTTGGCCAGGCCGACGAGATGCGCCGCGCCATGGGCAAGAAGAAGCTCGAGACGATGGCCCGCATGAAGGTGGATTTCGTCAAGGGCGCGGCGGAGCGCGGGATCGCCGCAGCCACTGCGGGCGAGGTCTGGGACCTGCTGGAGAAGTTCGCCAGTTACGGCTTCAACAAAAGCCACAGTGCCGCCTACGCCTGGCTGGCTTACCAGACGGCTTATCTCAAGGTCAACCACACCGCCGAGTTCCTGGCCGCCGTGATGACGGACGAGATGGCCGAGACGGAGAAGATGATCGTCTTCCTCGAGGAGTGCCGGCGCTTCGGACTGCCCGTGCTGCCGCCCGCCGTCAACGAGTCGCTGCGCGAGTTCCGCGTGGTGGAGGGAGGCATCCGCTTCGGCCTGGGCGCTGTCAAGAACGTGGGCGACACCGCCATCCAAAGCCTGGTCAAGGCCCGGGAGGAGGGCGGACCCTTCACCGACGTGTTCGACCTGGCGGCCCGCGTGGACGCCACCCGGGTCAACCGCAAGGTGCTGGAGAGCCTGATCCAGGTGGGCGCCCTGGACTGCCTGGATCCGCGCCGCGCCACGCTCTTCGCCAACGTGGAGCAGCTGCTGCGCTACGCCGCCGTGCAGAGCGAGGAGGCCTCGCGCAACCAGATCAGCATCTTCGGGGAGTCGGAAGCCGTTTCCGTGCCGCCGCCCATCCTCGACGAGGCGCCGCCCTGGGACGAGGCCGACCGCCTGGCGCGGGAAAAGGAGCTGATCGGCATCTACGTCAGCGGCCATCCCCTGGAGCAGCACCGCGAATGGGTGGAAGCCTTCTCCACCTGCCGCCTGGACCGCGTGGACAGCCTGTCCGACGGAGCCCAACTCCTCGCCTGCGGCATGATCAGCGCCTTCCGCACGCTCATCAACAAGAAGGACAAGAAGATGGCCCTGGGGGCGATCGACGACTTCGCGGGCAGCCTCAAGTTCATGGTCTTCGAGGAGCAGTTGAACCTGGCCGGCGACACGCTGGGCAAGGACTCCCTCTGCGCCCTACGCGGCCGGCTTTCCGTCAAGGGCGAGGACGACCGCATCCTCATCGTCGAGCAGGCCTACCCGTTGGAGGAGCTGCTCGAGCGCGCCGCGCGCCGCCTCACCATCGAGCTGGACAAGACCCATCTCGATCCCGCCCAGCTCGACACCCTCGAGCGGGTGCTGCGCGCCCACAAGGGTGAGGCCGAGGTCCATTTCCGCCTCGTGGCCGGCGACGGCCAGCCGGTGGGCTTCAAGAGCGACAAGTTCAAGGTGGCCATCACGCCGCCCCTCCTGGCCGAGCTGAAGGACTGCCTGGCAGGCCACCGGGTGACGGCGAGTTAGTCACCCCGGCGCCCCGGCGTTCTCGGGCGGAATGACCGGGTCCGGGAGTTTCTGTGGCGGGGCGGGGAGGCGAGGCGCCGGGCCAGATGCGCGTGGACTTGCCCCCATCCGCATGTGATATTCCCCTCCGGGCCGGCCGCCCTCCGGGCCGGCCGCCCTCCGGGCGGCCCCGGCACCGGCGATGCCCCGCGACAGGAGGAGGTCACATGCCCGCGATGCTGTCGCGTCTTCTTCATGCCATCCTGCCGCTCGTCCTGGCCTGCTGCGTCTCCGGCGCCGCGCGGCCTCTGCCGCTGCCCGACCTTGATCCCGCCCGCCGTGGCAGTCTGCTGGCCTGGCTTCAGGCCAACGGCCGCGCGCCGGAGAACTACGTCCTCGCTCGCTTCGAGACGAAGGACGTGGTCTGCCTGGGCGAGTACCACCGCATCCGCCACGATGTGGAGTTCGTCCAGGAGGTGATCCGCCGCATGCCCGCCGCCGGCGTCGAGGTCTTCGCCTGGGAGGCCGACCGCGCGCGCCCGGCCGGGACTCCGACCCTGCGTGTGCTGGGGATGGGGGACTCGCCGGACTGGAGCCTGATCCGCCGTCCGGAGGATTGGGACAACGGCGCGATCCGCCGCGCCGTCTGGCGGGGAGGCGGCGAGCGCTTCTGGGCGCAGGCGATCCTGAAGGAGGTGGAGCGGGGCCGCAAGGTCCTTGTCCACTGCGGCATCCACCACGCCTTTTCCGCCTTCGGCCAACCCATCGTCGTCGACGGCCGCTTCGTGCGCTTCGAGGACGACCGCATGGGCCAACACCTCCGCGCGGCCCTGGGCGACCGTGTCGCCACCATCTCCCTGCACGCGCCCTGGCCGGGCCGGGCAGGTTACGACGCCGACGACGTGCGTCCCGTCGAGGGCGTGATCGATGCGTTGCTGGCGCAGCTGCCACCCGACCGGCGCCGCTTCGCTTTCCACACGCGCGGCACGCCCCTGGGCGAGCTGCCCGCGAGGGACGCCGTCTACAGCCAGGGCGGCGAGGCCTTCACGCTGGCGGACTTCTGCGACGGTTACGTCGTCCTCGCCGCCTTCGACGACTTCAAAGGCGTGCGCGTCATCCCGGGCTTCATCAACAAGGGCAACCTGGAACGCGCCCGGCTGGGCATGCCCAATCCGCTCTGCCGCACCTGGAGCGCCGGCAAGCTGATGCGCGACATGGCGCGCGACGCCGATGCGTCCCGTTTCCACCCGCTGCGGGCCAAGGGCGCGCCGGTCGCGAGGACAGCGCAACCATGACGCGACTTGTGGGACCGGCACGCCTCGCGGCCCTTTGCGCCGGCCGAGTGCGCGAGCACCGCGACGCCGAGGGGCTCTGGTCCAGCGCCGTGTTGAAGTCGCCCCTTTCCGGCCCGGCACTGGTGACGGAGCGGGGCCTGGCCGGCGACGAGGTGCAGGACCACCTGCATCATGGTGGCGCCGACAAAGCCCTGCTCTGCTACAGCGTCGCCCACTACCTGCGTTGGCGCGTCGAGACCGGCCTGGAGCTGGTGCCCGGCGCTTTCGGCGAGAACCTGCTGCTGGAGGGCTTGGACGAGGAAGGCGCCTGCCTGGGAGACACCTGGGCCGCCGGGGAGGCTCTATTGCAGGTGAGCCAGCCGCGCGTGCCCTGCTGGAAGCCGGCCCGCCTCTGGGGGCGGCCGACCCTGGCGCGGGAGATGGCGGAGAGCGGCCGCACCGGGTGGTATCTGCGCGTGCCACGATCCGGCCGGCTGGAGGCCGGGCAGGCCCTCACCCTGGCCGACCGCCCGCATCCGGACTGGAGTGTCGCCCGCTGCTGGCGCGCCTACCTGGCCCGCCACTCGGCGCCACGCGACTGGATCGAGTTGCAGACCCTGCCGGAGCTGGCCGCCGCCTGGCGGGAATGAATTGCAGCAACATTTCGACTACTCAAGGACGTGAGGATTTCACATGAGCGATTCATTCATCCCTGCCGCTTATTCAAGGGCTCTCGAGCAACTCAGGCGGATTGCTGAGAATGAGCGCACGAGTGGGCGTCTTGAATCGATGAAGGCGACCGGTCATGAGGTAAGGGAGTACTTCGCACCGTACTTCAAATCTGAAGGCTTGGCCAATCTCACCGCCGAACAGTTCCTGCGCCTGCTCTGGTATCGCTACAACAAACATTGGCAAGGATTGCAGCGACTGGGCGGCAGCATCATTTCCGACATGCCGGCACTACGCGCGGCCATCCGAGAACTGCTGGATGAGTCACGTCCCATCGCCGAGCGACTTGATTCGTTGCTGCCGAACGGTCGCCCAAGGATTCTCAGGCTTGGCAAGGCTGTCCTCACACCTATCCTGATGATTGTCTACCCAGACCGCTATGGCGTCTGGAATGCAACGTCTGAGGGAATGATGAGGCAGGTTGGCTTGTTGCCGGAATGGCCTCGAGGCACAAGCAAGGGTGAGCGGTATCGGCGCATCAACGAACTCCTGCTTGAGCTCTCGCGAGATGCGGATGTTGACTTGTGGTGCCTGGACAGCCTATGGTGGCAGATGGGAGAAACAATCGGCACAGATCTTCCAGTGGACACCATGCGAACAGGATCCATCGAGACACCACCATCGACATGCTCCGGCACGTTCGGTCTGGAACGTCACCTCCATTTCTTCTTGCGGGAGAACTGGCATCTGACCGAGTTGGGTCGCGACTGGTCGCTCGTTGAGGATGATGAGGGGAATGTCGACGGCGCAGGGAGTGAGCGCATCACGCCCATTGGCCGCATAGATCTCCTGGCCAAGCACAGGACGGAGCCGCGCTGGCTGGTTGTAGAGCTGAAACGGTGGCAGGCTGATGACCAGACAGTGGCTCAGCTGCTGCGCTATATGGGATGGGTGAAAACCGATTTGGCGACAGTAGATGAGCAGGTCGAGGGTCTGATCATTGCCAGCGAGGAGACCAATCGCCTGCAATACGCGCTGAAGCCTGTCCCTTCTGCCAGCTTCATGCGCTATGAAGTGGATTTTCGCCTGGTCAGAGGAAGATGAGGTTGAGTCTCTGACACCCTTCGGGAGGCAGAAGACGCCCGGTCAATGGCCGGGCGTGTTGTCTGTCCGATGGATGTGTCCGCTCAGATCCTGGGTGCCAGCTGCTCCAACTCCAGGGGGCGCCCGCTCATGACGATCTCGTGGTTCATCCTCAGGCGCGGCAGGGCGTCCGCCAGGAAGCGGCGCGCCACTTTGCGCTTGTAGTCCCACTTCTCCGCCTGGGCCAACAGCAGCCAGCCCACCAGGTGGTCGAGGGCGATGTCCACCAGGCGGCGGGCCATCAGGTCGCGGTACTCGGGGCCCTTTGCCTTGACGAAAGCCGTCGCCTCGTCGACGAGCGGACGCGTCGCACGCAGCAGGGCGGCCAGCTCCTCCAGCTCGGCATCGGCCCAGAGGCGCCCGGCATAGGGCTCGAGGATGGCGGCCAGCTCGCCGCGGATGAGGCGCAGCACGGCCCAGTCGATCTGGATCTGGCTGGTGCCCTCGTAGATGTTGGTGATGCGCGCGTCCCGGAAGAGGCGCTCCACCGGGTAGTCCTTCATGAACCCGTTGCCGCCGTGCACCTGGATGGCCGTGCTGGTGACCATGTTGCACAGCTCCGACGCGTAGTATTTGATGAGGGGCGTGAGCAGGTCGGCGCCGCGTCCGTACTTCTTCTCCTCGGCGCTCAGGCCGCGCTTCTCCGCCGCCTCCTGCATGTCCACGTAGTAGCTGGTGGCGAAGAGAAGGGCGCGCATGGCCTCCACCGCCACGCGCATCTCGGCCAGCATCACGGTCACGGCGGGCAGCTCGCGGATGGGCTTGCCGAATTGCTCGCGCTCGCCGGCGTAGGCCTCCGCCTCGCGCAGGGCCGCCTCCGAGATGCCCACCGCCTGGGCCGCCACCCCCAGCCGCGCCGCCGCCATCAACCAGGCCGTGTAGCGCGTCAGCCCGTGCCCGCGCCGCCCGATGAGCCGGGCCGGCGCCTTGTCGAAATAAAGTTCGCAGGTGGGGCTGCCATGGATGCCCAGCTTCTCCTCGATGCGCCGCACCTGGACGCGCTCGCCGCGGGTGACCAGGAAGAAACTGAGGCCGCGCCCACCACCGTACTTGGCCGGATCCTCGCTGCGCGCCAAGACCAGCAGGATGTCGCCGCAGCCGTTGGTGATGAAGCGCTTGCTTCCCGTCATCGTCCAGGTGCCGTCGGGGCCCTCCTCCGCCTCCAGCTGCGAGCGCGTCCGCACGGCGGCCAGGTCGCTGCCGGCGTCGGCCTCGGTCAGCACCATCGCCCCGCTCAGCTCGCCCGCCGCCATGGGCGGCAGGATCTCGGCCTTGATCTCCTCGCTGGCGAACTGCTGGATCGTGTCGGCGATGCCCTGCAGGCCGAAGAAGTTCATCAGGCTGGCGTCGGCGCGGCTGATGATCTCGGTCGCGGCGCTGTAGAAGGTCTTGGTGAAGCCCAGGCCACCGAAGGCCGGGTCCACTGTCAGGCCGCAGAGCTGGGCGTCGCGCAGATCGTCCAGGTTGCGCTGCAGCGCTTCGGGGAAGACGACGCGCCCGCCCTCGAGGCGGCAGCCCAGGCGGTCCACCTCCTCCGCCCGCGGCGCGATACGCTGGGCGGCGATGGCGCCGATGGGGTCGCCCAGCATGTCCAGGTTGGCGGCGCGGGCCTCCTCCACGCTCTCGAAGGGGGACTCCGCCTGGCCCACGTCGCCGCGCAGGGTGCAGATCCCCTCCCAGTCAGTCATCGTCTCCATGACGAAGCGCAGATCCGGGTTGTCCTGGAAGAAATTCTCGCTGGTGACCATTATTCCTCTCGCGCTGGGACGAACACGACTACAACAGGGCGGCTATATGAGCAGCTCCACCAGCTTGGGCACCACCGTGGTGAGATCCCCCACGATGCGGTAGTGCGAGACGCGGAAGATGGGGGCGGCGGGGTCGTTGTTGATCGCCACCACCGTCTTCGCCTCGCGGATGCCCACCAGGTGCTGCACGGCGCCGCTGATGCCGCAGGCAATGTAGAGGTCGGGCCGCACCGTGACGCCCGTTTGCCCGATCTGGCGCTCGGCGCTCACCCAGCCGGCGTCCACGCTGGCCCGCGTGGCGCCGATCTCGCCGCCCAGCTTCTCCGCCAGCCGCTCCAGCATGGTGAAATGGGCGGCGCTGCCCACCCCGGCGCCGCCGCCGATGATGACCCGCGCATCCTTCAGGTTGACCGTCTTGCGGGCCACTTCGCGGCGCTCGACGGCGCCCCGGAGGGCCTCGGCCGGCAGTTCCGCCGCGCGGACCTCCGCTTCGCCGGTGGATGCGCCCGGCGGCCGGGTCGCCGCCACGCCGTCCTTCACCGTGGCCAGGACCGGGCCGGCACCCGTCGGCTCATAGGCGGCCCGCACGCGGGCGTCGAACTCCGTCCGCAGCAGGCGCAGGCCGCCTCCGCCCGCCTCGATGCCGTCGCAGTCGACGACACAGGCCGCTTCCAGCAGGGCCGCGGCCAGGGGCGCGAGGTCGTTGCCCACCGTGCTGGCCGGCAGCAGCACCAGGCCGGGGTCGCGCTCCCGCACCGCGGCGGCCAGGGCGTGGGCGGCGGGCAAGGCGACGTGCTCCCGCAGCGTGGCGTGCTCGAAGGCCAGGACCCGCCCCGCGCCGCGGGTCAGGACCACAGCGGCCAGGGGCGCCAGCTCCTCGCCCAGGAGCAGGGCCTCTGTCTCGCCACCCAGGCTGCCCGCCAGGGCGAGGGCCTGCAGGGAGAGGTCGGTGACGCCGCTCTCGTCGTGCTCGATGTAGACCAGCGTTCTCATGAGCGGATCTCCTGCAGCATGGCCCTCAGGGCCGCCTCGTCCTCCGGATCCACCTCCCGCGTCTCCACCTGCCGCATGGGCAGCGCCGTGAGGCCGGCCAGGCGCACGCGGGCCAGCCCCGACCCGTCGCCCAGGCCCAGCTCGGCGGCGCTCCACTCGGGGATGGGCGCCTTCTTCAGCTTGAGCTTGAGCATGGCCTTGGCCGAGCGCGGGGTGCGCGGATCGTCCTTGAGCAGGTAGACGCCCAGCGCCAGCACGGCCGGCAGCGGAACGCGCACGAACTCGCTCCCCATTTCGATCTCGCGGCGGCAGAGGACGCTCTGCTCCGTCAACTCCGCCAGGCTGTCCACGTAGCTGACCTGGGCGTGGCCCAGGCGGCCGGCCAACTCGCCCGCCAGAAGGGAGTTCTCGCCCTCGGGCACCGACACACCCAGCAGGATCAGGCTGTGCTCCCCCAGGCGGCGGATGGCGGCGGCCAGCAGGGCGGCGCTGGCGGCGCTGTCCAGTGGACCGGCCGGCGGCACCACGCGCACAGCCTCGTCGGCGCCGCGGTAGAGGCACTCGCGCAGCACGTCAAGGTCCCCGGCCGGCGCCAGCGAGAGGGCGGTCACGCGGCCGCCCTCGCGGTCCTTGATCTGGAGGGCCTGCTCCAGGCTGTTGAGGTCCTCCGGCTCGAGACGGCGGGGCAGGGCTTTGAGCGCGCCGCCCTCGGTCAGCGCCCCGCCGATGATGTCGCGCGTGTCCCAGACCTCGCGCACGACAACGACGATGTGATACGGCACGACAATCCTTTCAGTTTTGCGGCGCCAGCGCCGCACTCTTGCACCTTTCTTCTGGCGAGAAGAAAGGTGGCGCCAAAGAAGCGATCTCCAAGACATCATCGGCCCTAACTAGCCCGCCTCACGGCGGGCGTCGGACAGAGGGCCGCGTCAGGTGAATCGACAGCCCATGTTCTCAGTTCAGGCCGTGGCCAACCGCAGGATGGCCACGGCCTTCACCTCAAGCGGCCATGCCTCATTCCTGGCGAAGCAGCACCTGGCATGTCAACGCCCTCTTTTCGGCCTCGTCGTGCGTCGCGACTGACCGCCGCAGCGAAGCGAAGGCGGGAAGTATGCGCGCGCAGAGGCCGAAGAGATGG
>JAUXWS010000096.1 GCA_030685015.1 bacterium | reverse complement strand
CTTTGCCTTGTTCCAATACCGGTTCAACCGCCGCATGAATCTGGTCTGCCTCATCACCGGCACTCTGCGCCTGGCAGCAAGATCGGCACAGCGACCCCTGAGGACCCTACGACTGGCTGATTCTCCTGCGTAATCGGGAATATTATTCACGGATAGGCTCTAAGTGTCCACCCAGGAATAGGCCGGACCACCCGGCTCGTTGGAGTCCTTCCAGCGGTAGCCGTAGACGTCCGGCCCGCCGGCGTCGCGGTCCACGCTCCCCACGCGCGGATCGAATTCGCCCTTCTCCAATTTCATGAAGGGCAGGCTGGTCGCGCGGCCCAGGGTCTGGACGCCGGCGCTCCAGGTCAGTTCCCCCTGGCCCTGGTTGCCCACGCCCAGGTATTCCGTGCCGATGCCGCCGGGCGCCACCAGCGTGGCCAGACTGGCCGGCGAGACGGCGATGGCCGGCGCCGGGGGCAGGCCGATGGCCGGGAAGATGATGTCGTCCACCCAGGCGCAGTCGCTGCCCGAGTTGACGGAGCCGTCCTTGGTGTGAACCCAGCTGAAGGTGTGGGTGCCGGCGCTGACTGTCGTGCTGTACTGGGTCCAGTCCACGGTCCCCGCCCAGGCGGCCAGCTCCGTGCCGTCCACCTTGAAGCGCAGGTAATCGTAGCTGGCTTCGCTGCTCACCTTGTACCAGAAGCTGAGGGTGCCGGCGCTCTGCACGGACACGGTCAGGTTCAGCTCGCTGGTCTGGTTGTGGGAGATGGTGCCGGATTTGGCGGAGTACACGCCCGCGTGGGGCGCCGCCACCACCGTCCAGCCCGCCGTGCCGCCCGCCTCCCAGGGGAAGCGCAGGAAGTTGCCCGTCTCGAAATCCTCGATGACCAGGCCGATGGAGTAGCCCTCGCCGGCGCCGGCGCCGTAGGCTCCCGCCGTGTAGGTATAGGTGAAAGAGGCCACCGTGCCGATGGGGGCCTCGGCGTCCACCATGACCTGGAAGTCCGCCGTGGACGTGCCACCGGCGGGCAGGGCGGCCATGTTCTCGCTGCCGCTCAGGATCGTGATCCAGGACGAGGCGGTGGCCACCGTGGCCTGGCCGGCGGCGGAGGAGGCGTGGCCCGTGTTGGCCAGGGGCCAGCGCAGCCAGACGGTCTCGCCGGGATCGAGGCGGCCGTTGCTGTTGCCGCCCGCCGCGTCGTCAATCACCACCGCCCCCCCGTCCAGGGCCGGAGCCTGGGCCGTGAGGTCGAGCCAGGAGATCCAGGTGTCGGCGGCATTTCCACTGACGGAGAGCGTGAAGCGCAGCAGCTCCTGGTCGGGGATGCCCGGCAGCAGCTGCACAGTCCAGGCGCCCGCCTGGGTGGCGCTGGCGCCGGCGGCGATGCTGCCGAAGGTCTGGCTGCCGTCCGTGATCGCCACCTGGGGATGGGTGAGGCTGAGGGTGGTCTGCACGTTCGCGGCCGCCACGGTGCCGATGTTCTCCAGGGTGCCGCTGATGCTGACACTGCCGCCCTGCTCGCCGGTGGCCGGCGTGTAGGAGGCCAGGGTCACATAGGGCCCGTCGTTGGGGATGACAGGCAACGTGGTGATGATGGGCTGCCGCTGGTGGTGCGTGACCACCAGATTGGCGTCGCCGGCCGTGGTGAAGGGGGCGAAGCTGATGTTGAGGCTGCCCGAGGCGGGCACGAGGCCCGAAGCCTTGAGCACGCCGCCCATGCTGAGTCCGACGTAAGAGTAGGGTTGCGCCTGGATGGTGACGCTGTTCTGGCCCAGAAAAATGACATCGGGCAGGACGGCGGCGTTGACGGCCGGCACGCCCATCCAGGTCTCCAGGGAGGGATCGCCCATGAGGTGGCAGAGCTCCCAGTAGTAGGTGGTCATGCCGGAGCCGCCCTCCACCACCGCCAGGTTGCCACGCACGTTCATGGCGCCCTGGCTGGTGTGCCACTGGGCGAAGGTCTCGCCATGGTCGTGGAAGATGGCGTCGTAGACGCCCAGGCCCGTCTGCTGATAGGTCGGGCCGGCGCCCACCACCGGGCCGGCGCCCACGCCCCACCAGTAATCCTCGTTCCAGTAGGTGTTGTTGCTGCCGCCCAGGTAGCCGACGGCGCCCTTGTTCTCGGCGCGCAGCCAGGCCTCGCCGAAGCAGGTTTCCACCTGGAAGGAGTTGGTCAGACAGCAGTTGCCCACCACCGTGCCGTACTTGTGGGCGTTGGCCAGGCTGTTGATGTTGGTGATGGTGAAGGAGGGGTCGGCCCAGGAGGTCTGGCTGCCATGGGCCGTGTAGTTGATGTAACCCCTGCCCTCGGAGGCGTTGGCCACAACGGCGGCGTCCACCCAGCTCTCGTTGGACTGCGGATAGAGGTAGGTGTTGGAGGTGATGCCGTGGGCGGCGTTGAAATAGTTGATCGTGCCGTAGTTGATCTGTCCGTTGCCGTGGGTGATGGCGTAGGTGCCGTCCACCCCGGCGATCATCACGGCGCGGCCCAGGTAGCTGGGGTCGGGCATGAGGTAGCGCTCGTACTCCAGGGTCTTGTCGATCTGCGGCTGCAGCTGGGCAGTGCTGCGGGCGCTGAAGCGACCGGAGAGGACCTCGGGCAGGAAGTCGCCGCCGGTGAAGAGCACGTAGCTGAGGTCGGTGACATGGCTGCCGCTGGTGCCGGTCCAGGCGGGCACCAGGTTGTCGTCGCCCACATAGAGCACGAAGGAGGGGGCCGGGCTCTCCGGCGTGGCCGCGGTGTAGAGTCCCTGCAGCCAGCTCTTGATGGAGGCGGTGGTGGAGCCCACCTCGGGGGATCCCACATAGCCCGTGATCACCTGGAAGCCCTTCCTCGTCTTCCACTCGATGAAGGGGGCCAGCTGGTCGGCGAACATGGGATGGGCGACGATGACGTATTTCACCGGGTACTCGGTGATGGCGTCCCGCTCCGCCTCGTGGTTGAGCAGGTACTGGGCGTAGATGCCGTCGAACCAGGGCGAGCGGGTGCGGGCCTCCAGCTCGCGCGCGGCCGCCCAGTCGGCGCCGGGGAAGTCGATGCGCAGCTGCAGGTCCTGGTGGACGCGCAGGGTGCCGGCGACGGGATCGAGCTGGACGGGCTCCACCTCCACCAGGACGAGGCGCTTACCGAGCAGGTTGCCCATGTTCCGGGTTCAAGCCTTCGGCCTTCACCTCACTTGGCCATGCCTCACGCCAAGCGAAGCTGCACCTGGCATGTCAATGCCCTCTTTTCGGCCTCGTTGCGCGTCACGATGCTGGGTCTTGCGGCGCCAGCGCCGCGCTCTTGCACCTTTCTTTCACGGGCGAAAGAAAGGTGCCCAAAGAAAGCCCTCTCCAAGGCATGCAGGGCCCTAACCAGGCGGCCTCACGGCCGCCGTCGAACAGAGGGCCCTATCACCTCATGCGGACACCCTGGCAGTTGGTTCAAGCCTACGGCCTTCACCATGAACCAGCTCAATCCAATTCCCAGGCGAGGCGGCGCTTGCGCCGCTGAGCCACTCACCGCGTGGCGACCACGCGGAAGAGGCACAGGTCGCCGCCCAGGGGACCGCTCCAGCCAGGCGTTGACGTGGCACCCACCACTTGGTAGCCGCCCCAGGGCTGGCTGGAGCGTTGGACCTGATAGCCCATGGCGCCGGGCACGGCCGACCACTCCAGGATCACGGTCCCGCCCTGCACGCTGATGGCCAAGTCGGTGACAGGGTCGACGTGGGAGCTGACGGTGAGCGCGAGGGGCAACTGGATCGTCGGCGTGTCTGGATCGTTGGAGTTCAGTGTCACAGTGCCCGTGTAGAGTCCGTCTTCCAGGTCCACGGCGGAGAGGGCCAGCTCAAGGACGGCGCTGCCGCCCGCCGGCACCATGCCAGCCAGCGGGCTGAGCACGGCCCAGGGCGTATCCAGCACGGGCGGCGTGAACTGGACAGCCAAGTTGTTGACGAGGAAGCCGGCGGCGTTGAACACGCATTGCAGGCCGTCCGTGCCGGTGGCGTTCTCCATGCCCACCGTGGCGCTGTTCAAGGTGCCGTTCATGCTCTGGTACTGGTAGACGATGCGGCCGTCGGCATGAAGGATGGCCTGGAAAGTCTGGTACTGGGTCGTGTTGTAGCGCGGCACGGCCAGCCAGGAAACAATGAAGCGCTGGTTGGCGGCGTCGGCCCGGTACTTCAGCATGCCGGCCGTGGTCACGTTGAGGTCGTCCCAGAAGGGCGCCAGCAGGTTGTTGGGCTCGGCCGAGTTGGGGATGGCCTGGTTGCCGTAGGCGTCGCTGCTGCTGGTGAAGCTGAGGAAACCGTTGGTGCAGATCCGCACCGCGTCGAAGCTGTTCCCGTAGTAGCTGAAGGCGAAGCCCAGGGGGAAGGGACCGAGGCTGACGTCGTCGCCCGTGCCGGCGTTGATTCCTGTTCCGCTGATGTCCACCCAGGAGAAGGCCGGACCGCCCGGTTCGCGGCTGTCCATCCAGGTGTGGCCGTAGGCGTCGGGGCCGCCCGCGTTGCGCAGGGCGGGCACGCTGCGGCGGTCCTCCACGCCCTTGGGCAGTTTCAGCTCGGCCAGGAGGGCGGCGTCACGGTCGTCCAGGCTGAGGCTGGCCGTCCAATGGAGCGGCGCCTCCCCCGTGTTGGTGATGTGGAGCTGCCTGGCGGCCGTGCCGCCCGGCTCAAGCGTCTGTTCCACCGTGGCGGGCGTCACGGCCCAGTCGGGATAGGGCGTGGGCGCCATGGGCGGGAAGCTGATCCAGTCCACCCAGGCGGCGTCCTCGCCGCCCACCGCGGAGTTGTCCTTCACATAGGACCAGCTCAACACATGGATGCCGGCCGTCACCGGGAAGGAATGGACGGCCCAGGGCTGGGTGCCGGACCAGGAGGCCTGCACCGCGCCGTCGATGGAGAAACGCAGGAAGTCGTAATTGGCCTCGCTGGAGACGCGGGCGGCGAAGGAGAGGGTTCCCGCCGTGGCCACCTCGACGGTCAGACTCATGGCGCTGCTCTGGTTGTGGCCGATGACGCCGGAGCGGGCGGCGCGCGCTCCCTCGTAGGGCGAGGTGGTGGTGATGGTCCAGGGCTGGTTGCCGCCCATCACCCAGGGCCAGGCGAGGAAACCGCCGCTCTCGAAGTCCTCGAGGATGAGCCCCACGTTGAGCGCGAAGGGCAGCGCCTCCGTCAACTGGTCACAGACGGCGGTCAGGGTGAAGGCGACGGATTCCCCCACGGGGGCGGTGGCGTCCACGGTCACACTGAAGGAGGCGACGTCCCATTGGTCGGGCCAGAGGCTTTCATAGGACTGGGCTCCGCTGTTCACGGTCACCCAGGGACTGTCGCTGGTGAGCAGGCCGGTCAATCCGGTGGCGGCGATGGTGCCCACGTTGCCCAGGGCGATCTCGAGCAGGGCGGTCTCCCCCGGATCCAGGCGGCCGTTCTCGCCGTCCAGCACGGTCACGGCGCCCAGGGCGAAGTCGGGCGCCGCCACCAGGGGCTGCAGGGAGACATGTTGGACCATGGCCGCGCCCGCGCCGACGACGACGCTGGGCAGGGTCTGCGACTGGTAACCGGCCTTGCTGAAGGTGAGGCTGTAGGTGCCGGCGGGCAGGAGGCGATGGTAGTCGCCCACCCCGGCGGCGGACCAGGTGGCGAAGTCGCGGCCCGCCACACGCACCTCGACGCCGGGCAACGGCAGTCCAGTGGCGGCGCTGGTGACGATGCCGCGCACACCGCGCAAGGCCCATTCCATGTAGCTCAGCATGGACTCGCGGTTGTTGTTCCAGTAGGTGGGCAGTTGGGAGGCGTCGGGCCAATAGGTGTTGCTCAGCTCCACTGTGACCTCCATCCCGCCCTCCCAGCGGTAGTTCCAGTCCTGCATGCCGCCCGACATGGCGTACCAGTCCGCCCCGTTGGAGATGCCGTTGGGAAAGGCGCCATTGTACATGGGCTGATTGTTGATGGAGTAAGTGGTGGACATCTGGATGAAGAGGTCGTCGTCGGGGCTGGCCGTGTAGACGCTGCTGCCCGTGGCGTTGTTGTCGAAGGGGTAGTTCACGAGCAGGGCGCCCGTGTGGAAGTTGGCCGAGAGGTCGAAGTCCTTGGCCTGGGTCCACAGCATGACCGCCGCCGTCTCCGGCTGGCGGCCGGTGGGCGTGTTGTTGGGGCTGTTCCAGGGGTCTGGGAAGTTGCGGTTGAGGTCCACGCCGTTGGCATTCTGGCGCACTCCGGCGGTGTTGCCGTCCGGGTTCATCAGGGGCAGAAGGTGGATCTCCATCCCGTCCACCAGGTTGGTGATGCGCGGGTCGTCGC
This sequence comes from bacterium, assembly GCA_030685015.1. NCBI lineage: Bacteria > bacterium. The sequence goes on along the minus strand of JAUXWS010000096.1, from coordinate 2,130 downwards.
CGTAGTTGACCAGCAGGTGCTCGAGCAGGAAGAGGAGCATCTCCGTGCCCAGGGGCTCGTTGCCGTGCATGGTGGCGATGTACTTGAACTCGGGTTCGTCCTCGTCCAGGTCGGGGTTGTCCGTCACTTTCATCACCCATAATTCGCGGCCCTGGACGCTCTGGCCGATGGAGTAAAGGCGACAGATGTTCGGGTAGGCGGCGGCGTAGGCCTGCAGGAGGCTGGTCAGCTGCGGATAAGCGTGGTAATCGCGTTCGCGCGCCGGCTGCTCCTGGAGGAGCCTCCACATCTCCCGCGCCTCGTCGCGAATGGGCCGGGGGTCCAGGCCAAGGGCGCGCACGCGCCCCAGTTCGGCCTCATCCAGCCAGAGCTCGATCTCGGCCATGCCGTTGGGACGCCAGTCCCGGGCGGAGCCCAGGCCGCGCACCATGGAAAGGTCCACCCCGCTTTGGGTGAGCTGCTGCAAGATTTCCGACGTGGCGTGTTCGATTCGAAACAACTGCCGGCTGGTGTCGGCGGTGGATTCGCTGGCCCGGACCAGGGTTGAGCTGGTCAAGAGCAGAATAATAGAGAAGACCCATGCTCTCATGTGCATGCCTCTTTCGGATTTGATCGAATTCAAGGTTGGTTCCGGCTCATGGACATGTTAAGGGATGAGCAAGAAGGGTGCCAGCCTGTCTTGACACGGCTACGATAAAAGGAGCGGGGATGCGGAATTTCTATTGCATGTCCAGAGAAAATTTTGTCTCTTGGCACGTCCGTTCTCCCCCGACTATCGAGGCGGATTCATGCCAGTCGCGTCATCATCCCTTGCCACAAAGACCGATTATCCGGCCGCCGCTGTTGCCATGCCCCGCGTGGCCGAGGCGTCGCGCCCGCCCCGCCTCATGGAGCAAGTGCGGTGGGCGCTGCGCGTCCGCCATTACAGCCCGCGGACCACGGACACCTATTGCATGTGGATCCTTCGCTTCGTCCGACACCACGGCCGGCGGCATCCGCGGGAGATGGGCGAGGCGGAGGTCAACGCCTTTCTGACGCACTTGGCGGTGGCGGAGCGGGTGGCCCCCTCCACGCAGAACCAAGCCCTGGCCGCCCTGCTCTTTCTCTATCGGACGGTGTTGGAACGGAATCTGGGGGAACTGAGCGCCGTGATACGGGCACGGCGGCCGATCCGCCTGCCCGTGGTGCTGACGCGGGACGAGGTGCGCGCCGTGCTGGGCCGTCTGAGGGGCGAGCGCTGGCTCATGGCCTCACTGCTTTACGGCAGCGGCCTGCGCCTGATGGAATGCCACCGGCTGCGGGTCCAGGACCTGGACCTGTCCCGCCGCGAGATCCTGGTGCGGTCGGGCAAGGGCGACAAAGACCGCGTCACCATGCTGCCCGCCGCCCTGCGCACGCCCCTCGAGGAGCAGCTGCGCAACGCGCGGCGCGTGCACGAGCAGGACCTGGCGGAGGGCTGGGGCCGCGTGGAGTTGCCGGGCGCGCTGGCCCGCAAGTATCCGCAGGCCAGTCGGGAGTGGAACTGGCAGTGGGTCTTCCCGCAAACCGTGCGCTGGCGAAACGCGGGCACGGGGGAGGAGGGCCGCCACCACATCCACGAGACAGTGTTGCAGCGGGCCTTCCATGACGCGGTGCGTGCGGCGGGCATCGCCAAGCACGCCACCTGCCACACCCTGCGCCACTCCTTCGCCACGCATTTGCTGGAGGCAGGCCAGGATATCCGCACCATCCAGGAATTGCTAGGCCACCGCGACCTGAAGACCACCATGATCTACACCCATGTGCTGAACCGGGGTGGCCGCGGGGTGGTGAGCCCGCTGGATAACATTTGACCATTCGGCACCGGAAGTCGCAGCCTTGGTTCTCCCAGGCTTCCACACAAAGGGTTGACATTCAATGGCTTGAACCCGATGGCGCGATGGGCGCCATCCTCTTGGACGGAACGGCTTTTCCACCTCGACCGGACAAAGCCAGACTGTCCAATAAATAGTTATATAGACTGGCATTCTCTTTGAAGGCTGGGTTTGTGGTGGCGCCGGCGCCTAGTCTGCTCAGGCAGTGCCATGGGGGCGCAAGGCGCTGGCGGCCTTTGCGGGTCTCCCGGTTTATGCTGCTCTCTCGGCATAGGCA
>JAUXWS010000095.1 GCA_030685015.1 bacterium | reverse complement strand
CAGGGCCCTAACTAGGCGGCCTCACGGCCGCCGTCGCACAGAGGGCCCTATCACCTGATGCGGTCCCCATGGTGATTGGTTCAGGCCGAGGGCCAACCACAGGTTGGCCCTCGGCCTTCACCTCACGCAGCCATGTCTCATTCCAGGCGAATCAGCACCTGGCATGTCAATGCCCTCTTTTCGGCCTCGTCGCGCGTCGCGACTGACCGCCGCAGCGAAGCGAAGGCGGGAAGTATGCGCGCGCAGAGGCCGAAGAGATGGTGACCAGGGAGAGTTGTTACGCGCGACCCCGCGCGTGTCACACGCACCGCCGGCAGGGTCTGCCAGCCTTTTCTTTGCCCCACTTTCTTTTCGCGAAAAGAAAGTGGGAAGAGGCGGCGCTTGCGCCGCAATGCTTTGTCGGACGAGGGCCGGATGACATGATCCGGTTGCCCAAGGCCATTGGTTCAGCCTTCGGCTTCACCGCGGGAGACCACCTTCCCCCTGCAAGGGGGAAGGCCAGGATGGGGGTTTGCCCCAAGGCCCTGATTTCGGCCTCGTCGCGCGACGCGACTGACCGCCGGATGTGTCGTGGATCAATCACGCGGCGGTGGTTTTCGCCTCTCGGCGGCAATGGTACATTCCTGCGGTCGCTCACATCCCCCAAGCGGGAAGGTCCATGGCCACCATCCAATTGCAACAGATCGGCAAGCGCTACCCCAATGGCTTCCAAGCGGTGGAGACCTTCGACCTGGAGATCCGGGACGGAGAATTCCTCGTGCTGGTGGGCCCCTCGGGCTGCGGCAAGTCCACCACCCTGCGCATGATCGCCGGGCTGGAGGAGGTCTCCAGCGGAAGCATCCTCATCGACGGCCGGGATGTCACCCAGGAGGCACCGGCCAACCGCGACATCGCCATGGTCTTCCAGAACTACGCCCTCTACCCGCACATGTCGGTCAAGGAGAACATGGCCTTCGGACTGCGCATGCGGAAGCTGCCCGAGGGCGAGATCGACCGGCGCGTGGGCGAGGCGGCGGCCATCCTCTCGGTTGAGTCGCTGCTTGATCGACGCCCCCGCGAGCTGTCGGGCGGCCAGCGCCAGCGCGTGGCCCTGGGACGGGCCATCGTGCGCCAGCCCAAGGCCTTCCTCTTCGACGAGCCCCTCTCCAACCTGGACGCCAAGCTGCGGGTGCAGATGCGCACCGAGATCGCCCGCCTCCACACGCGGCTGGGCACCACCATGGTCTACGTCACCCACGACCAGGTGGAGGCCATGACTCTGGGGGACCGCATCGTCGTCATGAACCAGGGGCGCATCCAGCAGGTGGATTCGCCCATGGTCCTCTACCAGCGTCCCTCCAACCGCTTCGTGGCCGGCTTCATCGGCAGCCCGGCCATGAACTTCCTGCCGGGCGAGGTGGGACACGGGGGCTTCACACCCCAGGGCGCGATGCAGCCGCTGGCGCTGGGGCGCGACTTGCCCGCCGGCCCCGCCCTGCTGGGGATCCGCCCCGAAAGCCTGGATCTCGACCCCGCCCTGCCCCTGCTGGCCGAGGTGGAGTTGGATGTGGTGGAACACATGGGCCACGAGACGCTGGCCTACTTCGTCCTGGGCGGCCAGGCCTGCGTGGCCCGCCTGGTCCCGGCGGCCGGGCTGGCGCCGGGGCGTCGCGTGCGTCTGGGAGTGAAAGCCACGGGATGGCACTTCTTCGCCCATGAGGGCGAGCAACACCGATTGGATCAGGACCACCCATGAGAACTGGACTGTGTTTGGCCGCCGCCCTGCTGCTGCTGGCCCAGGCCTGGGCCGGCGTGACGGGCAAGATCACGGGCGTGGTGAGGGACGGCAAAGGCCTGCCCCTGCCCGGCGTCAACGTGGTGGTGGAGGGGCAGACCCGCGGCGCCGCCACTGACTTCGACGGCGAGTACGCCATCCTCAACATGCCGCCCGGCATCTACACCCTGCAGTTCAGCTGCGTGGGCTACCGCGGCCTCCACGTGGACGGCGTGGCCGTCAGCGTGGACCTCACCACCCGCCAGGACGCCGTCCTGCAGGAGAGCGTGGTGGAGGGGGAGGTGGTCACCATCGTGGCGGAGCGGGCCCTGGTCCAGGTGGACCAGACCTACAGCGCCTCCTACGTGGACGCCAACCAGTTGCGGACCATGCCGGTGACGGAGCTTTCGCAGGTGGTGTCCCTCCAGGCGGGCGTAGTGGACGGCCACTTCCGCGGCGGGCGCTCCGGCGAGGTGCTCTACCTGGTGGACGGCATCCCCGTCGTCGACGTCTACGACGGCAGCCGCGGCGTGGATGTCCAGGTAAGCATGGTGCAGGAGTTGCAGGTGCTGTCCGGCACTTTCAACGCCGAATACGGCCAGGCCATGAGCGGCGTGGTCAACACGGTGACGCGGGACGCGGGCGAGAAACCCTCCCTCACCATCAGCGGCTACGCGGGTGACTATCTAAGCAACCACACGCGGCAGTTCATCAACATCGACGAGGTGAATCCCCTGCAGCTCTCCAACATGGAGCTGGGCTTCTCCTCGCCCACGCCGCTGCCCTGGCTGAGCCTGACGGGAAGCCTGCGCTACACCGACAACAACGGCTGGCGACAGGGGCAGCGTCTCTTCAGCCCACAGGAGCAGATCGGCGCGTGGGAGGCCAACGGCACCCAGTACCGCTTTTTCAACGCCGACCAGGTGATGGGCTTCAACATGCTGGAGATGTTCGGCGAGGACTGGTTTTTCCTGGTGGACCAGCAGATGGACAGCGCCTGGGTGTCGCTCATCCAGGCCGGCGCCTGGCCCATGGACGACGCCGCCGACAGCAGCGCCGTCTACAACCTCTTCCAGTGGGCCAACGCACGCAGCCACGAACGCTATGAACGCTCCAGCGGCGACCGGGCCGGCCGCAAGTACGTGGACATGGACACGGAAGTGCGCCGCGCCGCCCAGCTCAAGTTGCGAGCCGACCTGGGGCCCGGCTCCGTCCTGCGCGGCATGTGGCTGGCCAACGACCGCCACTACCAGGAGTACAGCCACAGCTGGCGCTACACGCCGGACGCCCGTCTGCGCCGCTACAGCCGCAGCCAGCTGAGCAGCCTCAAGTGGGACAAGGTGCTGACGGCCGAGACCTTCCTCGACCTCAGCGTCAGCCACAGCCTCAACCTATACAACCACCGCCTCTACGACGACATCCTCGACCCGCGCTACGTCAACGACGAATGGCTGCCCGCCGAGAGCGGCTTCTACTATTACCCCTTCTTCGAGGTGAACCCCTTCGACCTGGATCCGGACGGCCGCTGGCAGTACATCGGCTTTGCCCAGATGGGCGGAACCGAGAACGAGCACTTCTCCCGGCGCACGGACACCTGGGACCTGAAGGGGAACCTGACCCGGCAGTGGGGCAAGCGGCACCTGTGGAAGACGGGCGTCGAGCTGCGCAACCACCGGCTGGCCTTCGACCAGCGCAGCGTCAGCTTCGACGGCTTCGAGATCGTGGCGCCCCAGGGCGCCAACGACAACCGTTATGTGCGACGCCCCTGGGAGGCCTCGGCCTACCTGCAGGACAAAATCGAGTTCAGCGACGTGACGGTGAACGCCGGCCTGCGCCTGGACGTGTTCGATCCCCAGACCGACATGCCCGTCGACCTGCGCAACCCGACCTACAGCGCCCGCCGGGAGGTGGACCCCAAATGGCAGGTCAGCCCCCGTCTCGCCATCGCCTACGTGGTGAGCGAGAGCGGCGTCCTCCACTTCAGCTACGGCCATTTCTTCCAGCGCCCCGCCTTCGACGTGCTCTACCAGAACCCGGACTTCGAGATCACCGGCCTCAACACGGTGGTGGGCAACCCGGACCTCAACGTGGAGCGCACCGTCCAGTACGAGATCGGCATGCAGCAGCAGCTGGGCGAGGACGTGGCGATGGACATCAGCTTCTACAGCCGCGACATCCGCGATCTCGTCTCCACCGACCGGCAGATCGAGACGGTGACGGTGGACAAGTACTACATGTACACCAACCGTGACTTCGGCACGATCAAGGGCATCGTCATCAGCGTGGACAAACGCTACCAGGGCGGCTTCCAGGCCGGCCTGGACTACACTTTCCAGGTGGCCGAGGCCAACGCCAGCAGCGCCGACGCGGCGCGCAACGCGGTGGAGGGCGGCAAGGAGGTCAACAAGTACCTCATCCCGCTCAACTGGGACCGCCGCCACACCCTCAACGGCCATGTCTCCCTCGAGCGCGGCCCCTGGGGCCTCAGCCTGCTGGGCAGCTACGGCAGCGGCCTGCCCTACACGCCCACGCCCAAGAGCGAGGACCTGGTGGTGGGGCTGCTGGAGAACAGCGGCCGCAAGCCGCCCTACGTCAACTTCGACATGTCGGGCTATTGGAACGTGCTGAAGAAGCCCGACCTGCAAGTCAACTTCCAGGTGAAGAACCTGCTGGACCGCCTGAACGAGAACAACGTCTTCGCGCGGACGGGGCGGGCGGGCTACGACATCAACTGGCAGGACACCCAGGCCGAGCTGGCGGTGGATCCCGGCAATTGGTCCCGTCCGCGGGAGGTGATTGTCGGGTTCCGCTTGTCCATGTAGCGGAGCGTCGACCAATGAGGAAGCACATGCGCATTCTGACCGCACTCCTGATGGCCGCCGGCCTGGTCCGCCCACTGGCCTCCGCCTGGTACGACGAGGTGTGGGCCGACCCCGAGGCCAAGAAGAAGAACCTCCATTCCGGCAACCTGGTGCAGACCACCTTCTACAACACGGGCCTGGTGGGCCGCGTGGGGCCGGAGTTCTCCTTCGAATGGCCCAAGGGCACGGGGGACGAGTACATTGGCGACATCTCCATCTGCGTGGGGATCGAGTACTACAACCGCCTGCTCAACCGCCCCGTGCGCAGCGTGGCCGTCACCCAGAGCCCGGCCCGCGGGCGGGACGAGGTCAATCCCGCCAACCCCAGCGAGTACTGGACCTTCATGCCGCTGCCGGGCTTTGCCAACCCGGAGACGACCCTGGTCGCCATGAGCCACCAGCGCCTCTCCTGGCCCAGCGTCTGGCCGGACAAGAGCTGGCCGGGCAGCTGGAACGGCTATTTCGGGCGGGACGTGCTCAATGCCGACCAGGAGAGCTACTTCTGGATGGACGACAGCCGGGACCGGGAGTTCATGTCCACCCGCTGGGCCTACCGGGACACGGTGGAGACCTACTTCCCCGGCCTGTGGACCCAGCGCTTTCCCCACAACCCGGATTCGATCCGGGTGCCGCTGATCCAGCCCTTCGCCAATGACAGCACGCACGCCGGGCTGGGTCTCAAGGTGGCCGTGCGCGGCTTCCAGTGGTCCCACTCGCTGGCGGAGGACGTCATCTTCTGGCTCTACGACATCACCAACGCCAGCGACATCGACTACGACAAGGTGGGCTTCGGCATGGTCTGCGGCACCCTGGTGGGCGGGGACGGCGACAGTGGCGACGACATCAACTATTTCGACCGCGACAACGAGTTCACCTACACGGGGGACTTCGACGACCGCGGCGCCGCCGGGTGGGTGCCTGTCCACCCCGGCGTGCGCAACGTGGGCTACGTGGGCTACGCCTTCCTGGAGAGCCCGGGCAACAGCGTGGACTGGATCGACAACGACGGCGACAGCCGCGCCCCGGCCGACGCCCCGCGCCTGACCCAAACCCTGCTCCATGAGTGGCTGAACACGCCCTCCGTCCTCCTCGCCGACGAGGTGGTGGTGGTCATCGACTACAACGACCCCGCTTATCCCCGCAGTCTGGTGCGCGTGCCCCAGCCGGGTGACACCCTCGTCCTCACCTGGCGCAACATCCAGATCCCCATCTACGCTGGCAAGATCGTGGCGGAGAATCCCACCAACCTGATCGACGACAACTTCAACGGCGTGATCGACGAGAACTGGGCCTACGAGGGCAACTGCTATGTGGACTGGCGGGCGCTGGGGCTGACCCCGCCCCCGCCCGGCAGCGGCGAGTTGGTGCCCGTGCCGGAGGCGGTGCTCCAGGCCTTCGACCCCCTCATCGACGAGCGCCGCGACGACGGCATCGACAATGACGGGGACTGGGATCCCGAGTTCGACGACGTGGGCGCCGACGGCGTGGCCGGCACGGGCGACCTGGGGGAGGGGGACGGCCTGCCCACACCCGGCGAGCCCCATTTCGACGCCACGGACATCACCGAGAGCGACCAGGTGGGCCTCACCTCCTTCAACGAATTCACCTTCCCCGAGTTCTCCAGCCGCAACGACGAGGACATCTGGCGGCGGATGATCCCCGGCGAGTTCGACAGCACGGCGGGCACGCCGGCCGACCACGACTTCCTCTACGGATCAGGCTACTTCCCCCTGCGCCGCGGGGAGACCCAGCGCATCAGCCTGGCCGTCGTCTTCGGCGAGTCGCCGGAGGACCTCTACACCAACCTGGCCACGGTCAAGACCATCTACAACGAGAACTACAACTTCATCCAGCCGCCGGCCAAGCCCCACATGCGGGCCGTGCCGGGCGACGGCCGCGTCACCCTCTACTGGGACGACCGCGCCGAGCACAGCGTGGACCGCATCAGCCACCTGCGCGACTTCGAGGGCTACCGCATCTACCGCGCCACCGATCCGGGCTTCCTGGACGCCTATTCCATCACCGACGGGCGGGGCAGCGCCTCGTCCTTCTCGCCCATCGCCCAGTTCGACCTGGTCAACGACGTGGCCGGCTTCTTTCCCATCGCCCTGAACGGCACGCAGTACTACCTGGGCAGCAATTCGGGCCTGGTCCATTCCTGGACGGACACGACGGTGGTCAACGGCCAGGCCTACTTCTATGCAGTGAGCGCCTACGACCGGGGGGATCCGGTGGCCGGCTTCCTGCCCGCCGAGACCTCCAAGCAGGCCAGCATCGACGCCGCCGGGCGCATCACGACGGATGTCAACACGACCTACGTCATCCCCACCGCCCCGGCCTCCGGCTACACGCCGGGGCTGGTGATGGAGCAGGCCGAGCACGTGGCGGGCCGCGCCACCGGCCGGGTGGTGCCGGCCATCGTGGATGAGCGGAGCCTGGTGGACGGCGCCCGCTACTCCATCAGCATCCTGCCCGACACCACGGCCCGCATCCGGGATCTGCTGGGCTGGGAGTACACCTCGTGGGTTCCCGACACCAGCTTTGTCTGGAACGCGGCCATCGGCGGCTTCATCGCCATCATCGACAGCGTGGGCTATGACTCCACCCGCGTCCTGCTCGGTGAGGTGCGCGTCCCCGCCTTCTCCTGGACGATGACCCGGGACGGGATGGAGCCTTTCCTCGAGAGCTTCCCCATCAACGCCGACACGCCCCAGCAGATGCTGACCCACGCCGGGATCGACCCTGCCTTCTTCGTCGCCCGCCGCCTGGACACGGGCGACACCCTGCACGTCCGCCGGCGTCTGGACACGGACGAGCTGCTCAACCCGCAGGGCGCCTTTGATTTCAACTTCGACGAGGGCCGCGTCATCTACACGCCGGACTTCCTCGCCACCCTGCCGGCCAACCAGCTGGTGGAGACGCTCTTCCTCTACAAGCACAACCTGGTGCACAAGCAGCTGGTGCCCAACCTGACCGGCTACGTCAATCTGGTGCAGGCCTACCAGCCGGTGGCCGAGGGCATCCGCCTCAGCTTTTTCAATGATTGGCTGCTCGGCCCCAATCCCGCCCTGTCGGGCTGGCGGAACGCGCCGGCCAACCAGCTGCCCTGGACCCTCAAGGGCGTCAACATGCTGGACAACAGCCAGGGTTTCCTCCGCGAGTTCCAGGGGCGCGCCCAGGGGCGGGACTACCGCATGGACTTCGTGGCGGAGGGCGGCGCCGTCAGCCTGGCCCGCGCCCAGTTCCCCGACCAGTCCATGGGCACCATCCTGGGACGCATCGTGCCCAGCCTGACGACGAACTACCGCATCTGGGACATCACCGATCCGGACCAGCCGGTGGAAGTGTCCTTCTGGGTCTACAACCCCAACCTCAACCAGGGGCCGCCGCCCTTTGGCCGCAACGGGAGCGATCCCTTCGAGTACCGCGACTTCATCCTGCTGGCCCAGCCCGACGAGGCCTCGCCCACGGGCCTCATCGTCACCTGGGCCTTCGGCATCCCCTTCGGCATCCCCATCAACCAGGTGGGCAACTACCAGTTGCCGGCGGCCGGCGACCGCTACGTGGCGGTGACGCGCAAGCCCTTCACCGCCCAGGACCGCTACGCCGTGGAGGTGGCGGCCCCCCGCTTCGACGGCTCCTCGGCCCGCCGCGAGCTGAGCCGCGTCAAGGTCGTGCCCAACCCCTACCTGGCCACGGCGGAGTGGGAGCCGCGCCCGATCAAGGGCAACCGCGGCGACCGCAAGATCCAGTTCATCCACCTGCCGCCCCAGTCCACTGTGCGCATCTACACGGTGCGCGGCGAGCTGGTGCAGACCCTCGTCCACGACTCGCCGGTGTGGGACGGCAGCCTGGATTGGAACCTGAAGAGCAGCGCCGGCCTGGACGTGGCCTATGGCATGTACATGTACCACGTGGACAGCCCAGCCGGCGAGAAGACGGGCAAGTTCGCCCTGATCAAGTAGGAGGCCGCCGTGCGCAACCGACTCTTCCTTTACGCGCTGCCGGCCCTGGTGTTGGCGGCCGCCCCGGCCCTGGCCATCAACCGGGTGGCCACCACCGCCGCCCCCTTTCTCGGCATCGGGCTGGGCGGCCGGGCCCAGGGCATGGGCGGGGCGGGCACGGCCTCCGTCGCCGACGCCTCCTGCCTTTACTGGAATCCGGCCGGCGCCGCCCGCCTGGAGCGGTCCGAGGCCATGTTCGTCAAGACGGACTGGCTGGTGGAGACGGACCTGAGCTACCTGGCGGTGGTCACGCCCCTGGGCGAATCCATGGCCCTGGGCCTGTCCGTCACCTACCTGGACTACGGCGACGAGGAGGTGACCACCCTGCTCCAGCAGGACGGCACGGGCGAGTTTTACGAGGCGAGCGACCTGGCCATGGGCCTGACCCTGGCCATGCGCATCACCGACCGCTTCTCCTTCGGCGCCACGGCCAAGGTGATCCAGCAGAAGATCTGGCACATGAACGCCAGCAGCGTCGCCTTCGACGTGGGCACCATCTACCGGACGGGCTTCCGGGACATGCTGCTGGGCATGACCATCCAGCACGCCGGGCTGGACATGGAGATGTCCGGCACCGACCTGCTCCTGGGCCACGACATGAACAACACCCAGAACGGGGACAACCCGGCCGTGCCCGTCAACTTGGATGTCTACGATTGGCCCCTGCCCATCACCTTCCGCATCGGGGCCGAGCTGCCCCTCGTCGAGCGTCCCGACCACGCCCTCCTGCTGGCGGCCGACGCCGTGCACGGGGTGGACCGGGCGAGCGAATCCATCTCCCTGGGCACCGAATATTCCTTCCGCCGCACCTTCCACCTGCGCGGCGGCTGGCGGGACCTCTTCCTCAAGGATGCGGAAGGAGGGCTTGCCCTGGGAGCCGGCATCACTTATCCTTTGGGCGGGGGAAGCCACCTCCAGGTGGACGCCGCCTGGGAGGACTACGGCCGGCTGGATTCCGTGGTGCGGTACAGCCTGGCCTTCACCTGGTAAACAATCAACCTTTAAGTCGAGGAGAGGACCATGAGAATCATCAGCGGCCTCCTGGGCCTGATGCTGGTCGCCGGAACCGCCCTGGCGGTGAACCCGGTCACCTTCCAGGTCCGCATGGGCATCCAGCAGCAGCTGGGCAACTTCAACCCGGACACGGACCAGGTGGTGGTGCGGGGTGATTTCAACGACTGGAGCGGGACCAATCCCACCCTCACCAACACGGGGGACATGCTCTTCGCCGGCAGCTTCGACGTGAACGACGTCTTCATCGGCCAGCCGGTGGGGTTCAAGTACGTCATCGTGCGGCCCGGAGGGGACGTTTGGGAATCGGGGGACAACCGCACCTTCACCCTGGAGGCGGGCGGCCAGACCCTGGACCCCGTCTGGTTCAACAACCAGGACAGCATGGGCGAGCTGGTCAACGTGGAGGTGCTCTTCCGCGTCAACATGCAGGTGATGACGGCCAACGGCACCTTCAACCCGGCCACGGACTGGATCGTGCTGCGCGGCGGCCATGATAACCTGGGCAACTGGGGCGGCGCCGTCATCATGAACGAGGAGGGCGGCAATCCCGGCCACTACTTCCTCAACATCCAGTTCGACAATGTGGAGGCGCCCGGCAACCTGGAGTACAAGTTCGTCATCCTGGAGGACCAGAACGAGCTGACGCCGCGCTGGGAGGGCGTCGCCAACCGCCTCGTGCCCATCACCACGGGCCTTCCGGACAACGACATGGACGGCTACGGGGACATCGTGCTGGACGAGGCCTGGTTCGACAACGTCACCTGGAACGACATCATCAGCCAGGACGTGACCGTGCACTTCGCCGTCAATCTGTGGCCCGTGCGCGTCTGGTTCGAGGAGCACCCCGGCGAGAGCAACCAGGGGCTGAACTCCTACGCGGAAGTCACTTTCACGGCGGTGTGCGGACCCTGGAACAGCTGGCCCTGGGATCTGGTGCCCCCCGCCTACCAGTTGGTCCCCACCACGGGCGACTGGTTCGAGGGGGACATTCTCTTCAACCAGTACAGCTCGGCGCGGATCACCTACAAGTACGGGGCCAACGGCCATGACAACGAGGCCGGCTTCCAGGCGGACTGGGTGCACACCATCAGCGACGCCGAGCCCACCTACACCATCATCAACACCTTCGGCGCCCTGGGCGACTACTGGACCTCCCTCGACGTGGAGCGGCAGCTGCGGCCGGCCGCCCTGGAGCTGCGCGAAGCCTGGCCCAACCCCTTCAACCCGACGACCACCCTCTCCTTCGTGAACCGGCAGGCCGGCACGCTGCGGCTGAGCGTGGTGAACCTGGCCGGCCAGGAGGTGGCGCTCCTGACCGAGGGCCTGCACGCCGCCGGCGAGCATGCCGTCAGCTTCGACGCCTCCCATCTGGCCAGCGGCCTCTATCTGGCCGTGCTGGAGGGGGCGGGCGAGGTGGCCACGCAGAAACTGCTTTTGGTGAAATAGCACGCGACCCGGACCATCCGGTCGAGTGCGGGAATACCGGAGGGGGCGGCCCGGGGCCGCTCCCTCCGTGTCATGTCCAGCGGGCGGGGAGGCCTTGAAGAAGCTCTGTGAGTGGTCCCGCAAGGATCTGGAGGAGCACAGGGAGGAGCTGATGGCCCTGGTGGCCCGGCCCACCCACGTCTGCCGGGACTGTGGGCGCGCCGCGGCGGACAAGGACGCCCTCTGCAAGCCCGTCAAGCTCAGGGCACCCAAGCCAGCCTGAGGCCATCCACCCGTCTGGAAAGCCCCACCTCTGTTGCGAAGTCCAGACGAAGCCTTCCTTTCACGGTCCTCTACCTCACATCTCAAAGCTGAATAATCCGGCATAAGAGTTGCAGAGCATGGGTGCAGGACCCGCCTGGGTCCTGCCCTTCGTCCCGCAGCCCCCGCTGTCGCCGGGAGACGCCCATGCGCCTGCTCCTGCCGCTTGTCCTGCTCCTGGTCCGCCTGCTGCCGGCCACGGTGCTGCGCGTGCCCCAGGTCTACCCGACAATCCAGGCCGCCTTGGCCGTCAATCTGGTGGGCGACACGGTCGAAGTGGCGGCCGGGACCTATCCCATCGCGCAAACCCTTATGCTGGACCAGGGCGTCACCCTGCGCGCGGCCCAACCCGGCCACGTGCGGCTGATCCAGGCTGGTTCGGCCCAGGTGCTGAACAACAGTGGAATGCCCGCCTACCTGGAGAACCTGGAGCTGCGCAACCTGGTCGCCAGCACCGGGAATGCCATGCTCGAACTGCGCGCCTGCCGCCTGGTGGGAAGCAACAGTGGCACGAACGGCAATGGCATCGCCGCCGTGGACTGCGTCTTCGACAGCATCTCAACCATTCACGGGAATGGTTCGGCGTTCTTCGCCTCATGTCATATCCGGGATTGTTACACCCTTGTGAACCAGGATCATCCCGACCTCCTGTTCTCCCGCTGCGTCATGCAAAGGCTCCAGCGCTTTGGCAGCCGCGGTTGGATTCCCTATGACATGGGCACCATCACCCTGAACCAATGCACCCTGGTGGATTGTGGCCACCCGAGCACGACCCTGGTCGGCACCAGTCTGAACCGGCTCGCGCTGGACCGCTGCATCGTGTCCGGCCTGCGCGGCCCCCTGCTGGGGACCGGCAACATGGTTCCGGACCAGGTGGAGGTGACGTGCAGCGACATGTGGGGCGGCCAAGCCGGCGATTGGACGGGGGTGTTGGCTCCCTTCTTGGGCCAGTACGGCAACATCTCGGCCAATCCCCTCTTCTGCGATCCCGAATTGGACTTCCACCTGCAGTGGGACACGCCCTGCCTGCTCGATGCCCCCAGCGGGGATCACATGGGCGTGCTGCCCATCGGCTGCTCGCCCGGCATCCATGAGATTCAATCCTGGATCTTGTCCGCGGCGCTGCCGGCGCGCGTGCGCTTCGTCGCCGAGGTCTACGGCGAGTTTGAGGATCTGGTCTGGGATGTGGACGGCGATGGGCAGATCGACGGCAGCGGAACGGTTCTGGAGTGGAACTTCGAGCGGCCCGGGATTTATCGCGGGCATCTGACGGGCAGGTGGGGCGAGGACATGCTGGAAGGCTGGGGACCTCCGGTCGCCGTGGGAGGCGTGATCAGGCAGGTCCTTGTCCCTGAGGAATTGTCCGGGGCGCTGGCGATATCCCAACCGGGAGACTTGGTCCAGCTGGGGCCGGGTCGCTTTCCGTCAGCGGGGTTGGTATTGCCGCCGGGGGTCAGTCTGGCGGGGATGCCGGGAGAGACGAGCTTGGTCGGGACGGGTCAGGGTCCGATCCTGCAGGTCGCGCCGACGGTTTCGTTCCGCGCATTGTTCGACTTGATCTTCGAAGGTGGTAGAGCCGACCGGAGCGGCGCCTTGGCCTTCCTGCCAACCTTCGGCGGCGCATCGAGCGGCCTGCATATCCGCCGCTGCCACTTCCGCGACAACGTGGCGGACCGGGAGGGTGGGGCCATCGCCGCCCCCTGGCCGCCCATCTTGCTGGACTTGAAGGACTGCGACTTCTCGGACAACCGCGCCACGCGGGGTGGCGCCTTGCACGGGGCGGGATTTGTTCTGGAGAACTGCGGCTTCTCCGGCAACCAGGCGACGGAGACGGGTGGGGCCATCCATGTCCTGGACAGCCTCTGGGCCACGGCCTGCGCCTTCACGGACAACCGGGCCGTCCGCGGCGGCGCCCTCGCCCTGGACGGCCCGGCCACCCTGCGCGCCTGCCGCTTCCTGGGCAACCAGGCGGTGGCGCTGGGCGGCGCCGTCTGGAACGACCCCTGGTACAGCACGGTGGGCGCCCGGTACGAAGGTTGCCTCTTCGCCCGCAACCAGGCCGGCACGGACGGCGCCGCCCTCTTCGACGGCACCGGGCCGCGGCTGCGCTCCTGCACCCTGGCGGAGGACTCCACCAGTGCCCTGGGCGCCATTGTCTCGCTGCCCGCCTGGGCGGGCGGCGAGCGGGGCGCGGTTGAGCGCTGCATCGTGGCCGGGGCGCCGGGCGGCCGGGCCCTGGCCTGCCCGGACGAGCGTCTGCGCATCACCTGCACGGACCTCTGGGGCAATGCCCACGGCGACTGGGCCGGCCTTGCCCCCTGGCAGGGACAGGACGGCAACCTGGCGGCGGACCCCCTCTTCTGCGCGCCCCGCCATGGGGACTTCACCCTGGGCGTGGATTCCCCCTGCCGGCCCGAGCAGACCCTCTGCGGTTTGATGGGCGCCCTGGCCGGCTGGTGCGGCGAGAGCCCCGTGCGGGAGCCGCTGGCGCGTCCCGCGGCGCTGGGCCTGTCCGCGGCGCCCAATCCCTTCAACGGGGCCAGCCTCATCCACTACACCCTGCCACGGCCGGCTCCGGTCCGGTTGTCCCTCTTCAACCTGCTCGGCCAACAGGTGGCCCTGCTGGTGGACGAGACGCGGCCGGCGGGGGTCCACACCCTGCGCCTGGAGCCCCGCGGCTGGGCGAGCGGCCTCTACCTGTTGTGCCTGGAGCAGGATGGCGCCGTCGCCGTCCTCAAGCTGGTGCTGGTCCAGTGAGGTGTCCCATGAAGCGTGCTTTCCTTTGCCTGATCATCGTCCTGGGCTTGGTCCTGCCCGCCCGGCTGGCCGCCCTCACGCGGCGCGTGCCCCAGGAGGTCCCCACCATCCTCCAGGCCCTGACGGAGTCGGGCATGGGGGACAGCGTGCTGGTGGCGCCGGGGCTTTATTGGGAGAGCGGGCTGGTCCTTTCCGGCAACGTGGTGCTGGCGTCCCAGGAGGAGGCGGGGAGCGTGGTGCTGGCGGGCGACGGCCAGCAGCGCCTGCTCTCCATCACCCAGGCCTATGCCGCCGCCACGGTGCGGGGCCTGCACTTCCGCCATGGCCGGGCGGCCCGGGGCGGGGCCGTGCAGGTCGTCAGCGGCACGCTCCTCATCGAGGACTGCGTGTTCACGCACAACCAGGCCGACGAGGCGGGCGGGGCGCTGGCGGTGGCGGCGGGCGCCAACCCGCTGGTGCGGACCTGCACCTTCGCCCACAACCGCGCCCCCCTGGGTTCGGCCCTGGCGGCGGCGCCGGACTGCCAGATCCAGGTGGAGGCCTGCCTCTTCACGCGCAACGAGGACGCCCCGCCGCTGGAGCTGTCCAGCCCGGCCCGCCTGCCCCTGGTGCGGCACAGCCTGCTGGAGGGGAACCCGGCGGGGGACTGGACGGGCTTCGTGGCCATCTACGAGGGGATCCTGGGCAACCTGTCGGAGCCGCCGCGGCTGTGCGACAGCGCGGGGGGAGACGGCCGCCTGGCGGCGGATTCCCCCTGTCTGCCCGGGAACCACCCGGAGGGGCGCCGGGTGGGGGCGCTCGGCCAGGGCTGCGCCCTGGGCGAGCCGGCGGCCCGCTTCCGGACGGATGCGGCGGGCGGGGCGGCGCCCCTGGCGGTCCAGTTCATGGACGAGAGCCTGGGGGATCCCGAGGCCTGGGCCTGGGACTTCGAAGATGACGGGATCTGGGACTCGCAGGAGCAGCATCCGGCGCATGTCTACCTGCGGGCGGGGGACTGGCGGCCGCGGCTGCGCGTGACGCGCGGCGGCCTCAGCCATGAGACGGTGGCGGCGCAGCCCCTGCGCGTCCGCTTCGGCGTGTCCCTGGCGGCGGCCCTCCTGGCCGGTTTCGCTCCGCATGCCGTCCAGTTCGAGGCCCAGGCCCTGGGCCAGCCCACGCTCTACACCTGGCAGTTCGGGGACGGGGACAGCCTGGTGACCACCGCGCCCCAAGCGGAGCATCTCTACCTGACGCAGGGCCAGTACCAGCCCACGGTGCGGGCGGAGGACGGGCACAACCAGGCCGTGGCCGGCCTGGATTCGCCCATCACGGTCTGGGCCGACACCCTGCGCCTCACGCTGGCCCAGCCCTGGCTCTCGGCGGTCTGGCACTTGGTGGGGCCGGGCACGGTGGTCCTCTTCCAGCCGGGCTTGTACCAGGGGGGCACCTATTATGCCAGCGGCCAAGTGCTGCCCGATGGCGTGCAGCTCATCGGCCTGCGCAATGCCGTGGGCGCCCGCCCCGCCGTGACGCTCTCAAGTCCGACCTCCTACCTGTTCAACCACCCGGCTGGTTCGCGGGAAATCCTGCTGCGCGACCTGGTTTTCCAGGGGCACAACGGCGGCAACGGACCGGAGTTGAGGAACTGCTCCCTGCGCGTGGAACGCTGCGAGTTCCGTGGCCCGACCGAATCCCGCCTGGGGCTGCGCACCTTGGGTTCCCCCCGCGTGGAGCTGGTGGATTGCGATTTCATCCGCTGCTGGCAAAGCCTGGACGCCGATGGGGAGGTGCTGGTGAGGAACTGCCGGTTCTCCCTCAGCCTGGGCGACGCCTTGCTCCTGACGGAGGGAAGCTCCGCTAACGTGGAGGATTGCCGCTTCACGGACTGCAACCGGGGTGTCTGGAGCCGGGGCCCCAATCTGATCCTGCGTCGCTGCCGCTGGCAGGGCGGCGGCCAGGCCATCCTGGCCGAGGTGGACAGCCTGGTGCTGGAGAGCCTGCACATCACCTCCGCCCAGCCCCTCAGCCAAGCCGTGCTGGACTTGGATGCCCTCCATCCCGTCCACCTGCAGGACGTGGTGGTGGCGGGCTGCGCCCAATCCACCGCGGCCCTGCGCTTCCGCTCGCCCTGGTCCATGCGGGAATGCGTGGTGGCGGGCAACAGCTTCATGCCCGCCGTAATGGCCGCCCATCCGCCCGCCGAGGTGGCCTGCACCATCATCCACGGCAACGGCCTGGGTGACTGGACGGGACAGCTCCTGCCCTGGCAGGGGCAAGCGGGCAACCTGGCCCTGGATCCCCTCATCTGCAGCCTCAGCCACGACACCCTGCGCGTGGCGGCCCCCTCGCCCTGCCTGCCCGCGGCCAATCCCTGCCAGGCCACCATCGGCGACATGGCGCTGGGCTGCCTCAGCACGGACCTGCAGGCCGCCTTCAGCGCCACCCCGCGCGACGGACTGACGCCGCTGACGGTCCAGTTCACCGACCAGTCCCCAGGCGAGGTGGGCGGCCGGTTATGGGACTTCAACGGCGATGGCGTGTGGGACAGCTCGGCGCCCAATCCCATCCATGTCTACACCGAGGAGGGGAGCTGGACCGTCACCCTCACCGTCTTCAACTGGGATTTCCGGGACACCCTGACCCGGGTGGACTACATCCAGAGCCGCCTGCCCCGCCTGCGCCGCGTGCCCGAGGACCACGCCACCCTGGCCCAGGCCCTGGCCGCCGCCTTGCCGGGGGACACGGTGGATGTGGCCTGCGGCATCTGGCCGGTGGCCGGCCTGGAGCTGCCCGACGGCATCCTCCTGCGCGGCCGGACAGGGGACCCCGCCTGCGTGGTGCTGGACGCCCAGGGCGCCGGGCGCTGCCTGCGCGGCTCGGCCTTGCGCCGGGGCGTGCGCCTGGAGGGCCTGACCCTGACCGGCGGCAGCGCGCTGGGAGCGGGCACCGACGGGCTGGGCGGGGCCTTCTTCTTCGACCAGCAGTCCAACGCCGTCTTCACCCGCTGCGTGCTGCGCGGCAACCAGGCCCATTACGGCGGCGCCGGCGCCGGCAGCGTGGACAGCCTGCTCCTCTTCCGCCACTGCGTCTTCCATGCCAACAGCGCAGACATCGGCGCGGCCGCCCTCTTTTTCACGGGCGCCCCGCCCCGGCTGGAACACTGCCTGGTGACGGAGCAGGCCGGACCCTATCTCCTCACCCCGGCGCCCCAGATCACCTGCTCCTCGCTCTTCGGGAACGAGCCCGGCAACTGGATCTCCGGCTGGGCCGACCAGCTGGGCCAGAACGGCAATCGGGAGGCCGATCCGCTCTACTGCGACGCCGCGGGCGGCGACCTGCGCCTCCTGGCGGCCAGCCCCTGCCTGCCCCCCGCCAGCGCCTGCGGGGCCATGGGCGCCTGGAGCGATCCCTGCGACCGCTCCCACCTGCCCGCCTTGCAGGCCGGCGACTTCCGCCTGGAGGAGGCCTGGCCCAATCCCTTCAATCCGGCCACCGTCCTTGCCTTCGTCCTGACCCGGCCCCAGACGGTGCGCCTGGCCATCTTCGATCTGGCCGGCCGCGAGGTGGCGGTGCCGGCCAGCGGTCCCCACGCCGCCGGACGGCATGCGGTCCGCTTCGACGGCTCCCGCTGCGCCAGCGGCCTCTACCTGGCGGTGCTGGAGGCGGAGGAGGGCCAGGCCGCCTGCAAGCTCTTGCTGGTGAAATAGGCTTGGCTTCCATGCCGGCCATGATGTGGCATGCCACCCCAACCAGGAGTCTCGCCATGAAGCGCCTCATCCCGTCCGCGCTGTTTCTGGGGCTGGCCTGGGCCGGCGCCCTCTCCGCCGCCACCCTGCGCGTGCCCTCGCAGGTGCCCACCCTGTCCTCGGCGCTGAATCAGGCCCAGGACGGCGACAGCGTGGTGGTGGCTCCCGGCGTCTACTCCGTCTCCGGCCTGACCCTCCTGCGCGACATCACTTTGATGGGCGAAGAGCCGGAGGCCCTGAACACCGTGCTGAACGGCGGCGGGCAGCGCATCCTCACCCTCAGCGGCCGCGGACCGGGCACGCTGGTCCAGGGCCTGGTGCTGCGGAACGGTGTGGGCACCAGCGCGGGCGGCGGCCTGTTGTTGAACAATTGCGTGGGGGTCCGTGTGCAGGGCTGCCGCTTCGAGCAGTGTGGATCAACCTTCTCAGGCGGAGGCCTCTATGCGGGTGCGTCCACCCGGGCCGTGCTGAGGGATTGCGTCTTCAGCGGCGCCTCATCCACCAACAGCACGGGCAGCGCCATCCGCAACGACGGGGAGCTGATCCTGCTGGGGTGTCGGGTGACAGACCACCACCACGGCTCCAGCGCTGTGTACACGACGGGCGGAGCCATCCTGACGGCCCTGGACTGCCAGTTCGATGGGAACAGCATCCCCCTGGTCGCCATCGCCGGCAGCGGGGTCCACCTCTTCGAGCAGTGCCGCTTCATGGGCAACACCACCGCCTCCACCCTGCTCAACCTGGGCAACGGCATGCGGCGTCTGGTGGACTGCGAGCTGGCCGACAACCAGGTCCAAGCCCTGATCAGCGGCCGCCTGCGCCTGGAGGGCGGCCGTCTGCTGCGCAACCAAGCCACCGGGAGCCTGGTGTATGGAGACACCCTGCGCCTGGGCGGAGTCCTGCTGGCGGGCAATCGCAGCCTGAGTCCCACCACCAGCGGCCTCATCGCCGCCACCCGGCGCCTGGAGCTGGAGGCAAGCACCATCTGCTTCAACGAGAGCGCTCGCTCGCTGCTGGCCGCGCAGTCCTACCTGAGCTTGGCCCGCAGCCTGTTGCTGGGGAACCGCACGGGTGAGGTGGCCCGCGGCATCTGGGGGACGCCTCCGGTCCTGGCCGTGTCTTGCACCGGCCTCTATGGCAACCTTGGCTTGAAGACCGATCTCGACCTGGATTGGAGCGGCTTGCTGGAACCATTTGAGAGCGTGGCGGGCAACTGGCGGGGGGATCCGCGCCTGCGCGATCCCATGCTGGAGGATTTCCGGCCGGCCCTGGGCTCGCCGGCCCGGCCCGAGCACAATGCCTGCGGCGTCCTGGCCGGAGCCCTCCCTCCCGTGGACGAGGCCCCCGCCCCCCTGGCCTGGTTCAGCGCGGACCCGACCTATGGCGTGGCGCCCTTGTCGGTGCGGCTGCGGGCCTGGGCGGGCGGGGACGCCGATGCCTGGGCCTGGGACCTGGACGACGACGGCGTGCCGGAGGCCTGGGGCCAGGAGGTGGAGACGGTCTTTACCGACTTCGGGGCTTGGCCCGTGACCCTCAGTGCCACGGGTCCCCAGGGCACGCGCCAGCTGCGCCGGGCGGAGGCGCTGCGCGTGGGCGGCCGCCTGCTGCGCGTGCCCGAGGATCACGCCACCCCCGCCGCGGCCCTGGCCGCCGCCCTGCCCGGCGATGTGGTGGAGCTGGCCGACGGAGATTATTGGCTGCCGGCGAGCCTGGACATGCCCGGCGGCGTCACCCTGCGCGCCGCCCACCCGCGGGGGGCCCGCCTGCGCTCCATCAACAACTACATGCCACTGGTCCAATCCTCTTACCAGGCCTTGCCCTCGCGGGTGGAAGGGCTGGAGTTGCGGCGGGAGACCCAGACATACAGCCCCATGGTGAGGTGTGGGGAGGGCCGACTGGAGCTGGCCGGCTGCCGCCTGGCGCGGGGCGCTGCCCTGGGTGGCAGCACCCTCATCCTGGAGGACTGCGACCTGGACAGCCTCTCCTATGTGGAAACGGATGACTGCAGCACCATCCGCCTGACCCGCTGCCGCCTGCAGGACTGCGAGCGGGTGGCAACGAACAGCTGCGCCGAGGAGGAACTGCTGTTGGAGGCCTGTCTTCTGGTGCGATGCGGGAACCTGGCCACCGGCTCCGGAGGCAGCAACCGGGGCATTCTCCGGGCGCACAACTGCACCCTGGTGGATTGCGGGCCGGCGCCACCCTCCACCAACGTCCTGGTCCGCCGTGTGCAGCGATTGGAGCTGGACCGCTGCATCGTGGCGGCCTCGCGCGTCCCTCTGCTTGGCGCCAACCCGCCCACCGAGCTGGCCGTCGCCCGCACCACCATCCACGCCGGCGTCCTGGGCGACTGGGTCGGGCCGCTGGCCCCCTTGCTGGAACAGGACGGCAACCTGGACGCCGACCCGCACTTTTGCGACTACGGCGCCGGCGACTTCCACCTGGCCGCCACCTCGCCCTGCTGGCTGGACAGCCTGGGCCAGGACCACATGGGCGCCCTGGGCCTGGGCTGCGACGTGGGCCGGCCCAGCATCCTGGCGCTGGAGGCCGTCACGGTGGCCGGTCCCTTTCCTCTTGTGCGCACCCTGAACGCGCGGACCCTGGGCGGCGTGGCCACTTGGCGCTGGGACGCCGACGGGGACGGTCTGGTGGATGGGCAGGAGCCGACCCTGACCCACAGCTACCAGACCCCCGGCATCTTCCGGGCGGGTCTCCAGGTCGCCAACGCCGCGGGCTGGGCGGAGGCCTGGCTGCCGCCGGTGGAAGTGGCGGCCCAGGTCATCCGCGTGCCCGCCGACCAGCCCACCCTGGGCGCGGCCTTCGACCAGGCCACCAGCGGAACCCTGGTGCTGGCCTTGCCCGACCACTACCTGGAACATGGCCTGAACCTGCCGGCCGGCGTCTCGCTCATGGGGGAGGGAGGCATCGCCGTCATCGACGCCCAAGGGCAGGGGCGCGTGCTGACACTGGCCGCCGGCGCGCAGCCCGCGCTGCTGCAGGATTTGGAGTTGCGCCAAGGATCGTCCACATCGGGCGGAGGCCTGCTCATCACGCCCGTGGACAACAACGCCGCGGTGGTCACGATCCGCCGCTGCCGCTTCCAGGACAACACGGCCGAGCAGACGGGCGGAGCCGTGGCCCGCGGCGGCACGACGCCCCTCGTACTGCTGGACAGTTGTTTCTTCGCCGGCAATGAGGCGGGCGAGGGCGGCGCCCTGGGCGGCGTGGGCCTGCGTGCCCGGAGCAGCTCCTTTGTCGGGAACCGGGCGGGGACGGGCGGCGCCTGGTGGAACCTGGACGGCCAGCCGGTGGAGCTGTGCGTCTTCCAGGACAACGAGGCCGCCCTGGGCGGCGCCCTGGCCTTGAGTGGCTTCGCCTTGGTGCGGGACTGCCTCTTCCGGGGCAACCGGGCGTCGGGGGCGGGCGGGGCCGTTTGGAACGCGCCCTGGGCCGCCAGCGAAGGGAGCCGCTATGAGGGGTGTCTCTTCCACGGCAACCGCGCCGGCGAGGACGGGGCGGCCATCCTGGACCGCAGCAGTCCCCGGATTTCCTTCTGCACGATGGCGGTGGATTCCACGGCGGACACGGGCGGCGTGCTCTCGCTGGAAGCGGCCATCGGCGCCCCCGCCGCCATCCTGGAGCACTCCATCGTGGCCGGGGCCCGGGGCGGTCGCGCCGTGTCCAATGCCGACGACCGCTTCACCGTGGCCTGCAGTGACCTGTGGGGCAACGCCCACGGCAACTGGGATCCGCCCTTCGCCGGGCAATGGGGGCAGGCCGGCAATCTGGAGGCGGATCCGCTCTTCTGCGCGCCTGACGAGGGCGACTTCACCCTGCGTGCGGCATCTCCCTGCCGTCCCGGGCAGAGTGCCTGCGGCTGGATGGGCGCCTTGACGGGCCTCTGCGACGAGAGCCCGCTGCCCGCGCCGGCGCTGCGTCCGGTGGCGCTGGGTCTGGCGGCGGCGCCCAATCCCTTCAACGGGGCCAGCCTCATCCACTACACCCTGCCGCGGCCGGCTCCGGTCCGCTTGTCCCTCTTCAACCTGCTCGGCCAGCGAGTGGCCCTGCTGGTGGACGAGACGCGGCCGGCGGGGGTCCACACCCTGCGCCTGGAGCCCCGCGGCTGGGCGAGCGGCCTTTACCTGCTGCGGCTGGAGCAGGGCGGCCAGGCCGCCACTCTCAAGGTGATGTTGATCGAATGAAGCGCTTCTTGCGATTGAACCTGGAACAGGAAGAGGCGGCCGCGAGGCCGCCTCTTCCTTGAACTGTCATGCCCCAGACCGGGGAACCCTCATTTGACCAGCAGCAGCTTCTGCGTCGTCGTCTGGCCCTGGACCTCCAGGCGGGCGAAGTAGAGGCCGCCGGACAGGCCCGCCGCGTCGAACCCGACCCGGTGCCCGCCCCGCTCCCTCAGGCCGCTGGCCAGCAGCGCCACCTCGCGGCCGGCCACGTCGAAGACGGCCAGGCGCAGCTCGGTGGTCTCCGTCAGGGTGAAGGCCAGGGTGGTGGCGGGATTGAAGGGATTGGGCCAGGCGGGAGCCAGGGAGAAGGCAGCGGCGGCCTCCCGCGCCTCCACCACCTGATCCACCCAACCGTAGTCGGCGTGGGCATAGTCCAGGCCCCGGGCATCCACCGGCGGCAGGAAGCTGCACGGTCCGCCCGTGTACCACAGCTCATTGGCCGGATGCAGGGGATTCCAGTAGCCACCAGGCAGCACGGTCACGCCATCCACCTCCAGTTGGAAGTCCAGTCCGCCGTCGCCCGACCCTCCATGGCACACGTTGAAGACTTCGATGGCCAGGCGGTTGCGGCCGTGCCGGAGGTAGGGGCTGAGGTCCACCGCGTAGTTCCAGAAGCCGACCGCCTGGGCCGCCCACTGGGCATCCAGGGCCAGTTGGCCGTTCACCCAGAGGAGAAGACCGTCGTCCACGCCAATGAAGAGGGTGCCCACGACCGGGTGGTCCAGCTCCACGTCCTTCCAGACCCAGGCCTTGTCCCCGGCGCCGTTGAGCAGGACATCCCCCGCGTCCGTGAACCAGCCATAGTTGCGGCCCACCGGGGTGTGGGCGGGACGGATGTCGCCGGGGAAGTCCCACGTCGCCCCGGCGGATGTGATGAGGCAGGCCATAAGACAGAGCCCGGCACCTGCACGGCACAAGAGGTTCATGATGGTCTCCAAGAAGGGTGTGTGATTTTGCCGAGGCCGGAACCCGCAAGGAGAGTGCCAAGGGAAAGTGGTTGTCCGACAATGGGGATTGGACCATCTCCGCCCATTCCTGGACAGACCGCCCGCCCGGATTTGAACACCGCGGACATGGCCGGGTGCGGCCGGCCGATGAAGACCGCCAAGCGGCCAAGTCCGAAAGATTGCTAGGGCAGGGGGATGACGCGCCCTTCCCAGGGTCCCAGCGACACCATGCGCGGCCCCAGGCCCAGGGGCAGGACCAGCTCCTGCCGGCGGGGCTCGCCACTCTTGTTCAGGGCCACCAGGCTGCGGCTGGGGCGGCCCCGGGCGTCCTCGGCGCTGCGCAGGTAGACGAGCAGGTCCTGGTCGGCATGCAGGACGTGGAGGTCGCCGCGCCGCAGCTCGGGGCGCTCCCGGCGCAGGTGGACCAGCTTCGCCGTGCGCTCCCACTGGCGGCGCTCCCGCTCATCCAGCTCGTCGCCAAAGCGCATCATGCGCCGGTTGTCGGGATCCTCGGCCCCGGTCATGGCGATCTCGTCCCCATAGTAGAGGAAGGGGACGCCGGGCAGGGTGAGCAGCCAGGTCAAGTAGAGCCGCACCTTGTCATAGGTCTCGGGATGGTCGATGCGGGGCGGGTTGGTCCAGCCCAGCTCCTGCAGGTTGGCGCCGGAGAGGGGCAGGTCGCCATCGGCGTAGCCCGCGTAGCGGGCCTTGTCGTGGCTGTCCATCAGGTTGCCCATCAGGCTGTTGGGGCCGTAGCTGCTCAGGTTCCGCTCCAGGATGCGGGCCAGTTCGGCGAAGGATCGCGCGGGATCGAGGAAGATCTCCCTCGCCGGATGGAAGAGGTTGAAGTTGAACTGGGCGTCCAGGACGTCGGGGCCGACGTAGGAGAGGATCAGCTCGTCGGAGCCGAAGGTCTCGCCGATCTGGAAGAGCGGGTGGGCCAGGCTGCTGTCCGCCTTGAGGCGCGTCGTCAGCTCCTGCCAGAACTCGCGCGGGACATGCTTGACGGCGTCGTGGCGGAAGCCGTCCAGGCCGTAGCGCTTGACCCAGTCCAGGGCGGCCTCGCACATGGCCGCCACCGCCTCCGGGCTGGCCGAGTAGTCGATGTCCGGCATGTAGGGCTCGAACCAGGTGGTGAGCCGGTGCTCGTCCCAGATGCGCAGGTTGCGCCGCCCGTCGGGCAGCTCGAGGGTGCCGAACCAGTCGGGATGCTCGCGCACCCAGGGATGCTCCTCGTGCACGTGGTTGGCCACCAGGTCGAGCAGGATGCGCAGGCCGCGCCGGCGGGCCTCCGCCGTCACGTCGCGGAAGAGCTCCTCCGTCCCGAAGCGCGGCTCGATGGCGGTGGGATGGACCGGCCAGTAGCCGTGGTAGCCCGTGTACCAGCGGTGGGGCTCCGGATACTCCCGCCAGGCTTTGTCCGTGCTTTGGTTGAGGGGGAAGATCCAGAGCGTGGTGATGCCCAGGCGCTCGAAGTAGCCCTCCCGCAGCGTGGCGAGGAGGCCGGCCAGATCCCCCCCCTGCCAGTTGGCGGGAGGCAGCAGCTCGGGGTGGGAGACCGGCCGGTCGTTGGCGGGATCGCCGTTGCGGAAGCGGTCCGGCATGAGGGAGTAGACGACGGCGTCCTGCCAGATGTCCTCCTGCTCGAAGAAGACCGTCTGCAGGAGCGAGCGGCTGGTGCCGCGCGAGACTCCCAGGCGCAGGCGGTCCGGCCCGGAGCGGGCTTTGTCCGCGATGCGCACCACCAGGGTGTCCCCGCGCCGGCTGACGGAGTCGGCCGGCACCGCCCGGTTGCCGTGGAGGGCGGCCCAGCTGAAATCCGGATCCGCCCCTTCCACCAGGAAGCGCAGCTCGCGGCCCTGGCGGATCGCCTCCCAGCCCAGCCGATGCAGGCGGGGGGGCGGCCCCTGGGCATCCTCCACCAGCCGGCGGCTGTTCCAGCTGCCGAAGCCGTTGGGCACACTGTCGGGGTTGGCCGGGTCGCGCCGGTAGAGGTCGCCCACCTTGATGAGGTAGATCAGCTCGCCGGGCGGCACGGCAAGGGTCGTCCGGTAGCGGCCCGGCGCCGTCTCGGTCAGGGGATGGCTCCCCGCGTTCCAGTCGTTGAAGTTGCCGGCCACGGACACGGCCAGTCCCGGCTTCCCTTGGTAGCCCACCTCGACGGGTTGGCCGTCCCGCGTGCGGACCAGCAGGTCGCCCCCCGTCGTCTCCACCACGCGCCAGGGCAGGGCCTGGCGGGCGGTGATCTCCAGGACTCCGGGCTGGGCGGAGAGGGCCAGGCCGGGCGGCGGAGCCGCCACCATCCAGGGGAGCCTCGTGCCGACGGCCAGCTCGGGGCCGGCGTGACGCACCGTATCGCCCGGATTGAGCGTCAGGATGGGGGTGGCGTCGTCCTTGGCCGGGGCGGGTCCCGCGACCAACTGGGCCAGCAACACGATCCAGGCTGGATGAAAGCGCAAGCGCGCGGCAGGGGACATGGCGATCTCCCGGGGAACATGGTGGTGCGCACGAAGAGTCGCGCCCAACGTAGCAAGCGCCAGCTCCTTCCCCCAAAACAAGGCCGGGCGGTGGACCCCTTAGGATCGGGTGTCCCGCGCCTCCGCCCCACGGGCGGCTGCACCCCACCACTACGCTGCCTTGGAGTGCGGGAGCTTGCTCCCGCTTGCCAGAGCGGCGGCAAGCCGCCGCACTCCAAAACCCTACCTTGCCCCTGCCGCGCGGTGGACCCCTTAAGAACGGGTGTCCCGCGCCTCCGCCCCACGGGCGGCTGCACCCAACCACTCGGAGAGATCCATGCCACTTTTGATCGACGGAGGCCGCCTGAGCATCGAGGATCTGGAGCGCGTCGCCCGCGGCGGCGAGCCGGTGGAGCTGAGCCCGGCTGCCCGCGAGCGCATCATCGCCTGCCGTGCCATGCTGGAGAGGAAGATCGTCGCCCGCGAGATCATGTACGGGGTCAACACGGGCATCGGCGAGTTCTCCGAGGTGGTGCTTTCCGACGACCAAGTGCGCGATTTCCAGCGCTACCTCATCTACAACCACAGCGCCGGCATCGGCACGCCCGTGCCCGTGGAGCAGGTGCGCGGCGCCATGCTGGCCCGCGTCAACGTCCACGCCCACGGCAACAGCGGCTGCCGGCCGGAGATCACCGACACCCTCATCCAGATGCTCAACCGGGGCGTCACCCCCGTCGTCTGCAACAAGGGCAGCGTGGGCGCTTGCGGCGACCTCGCCCCCATGAGCCAGATCGCGCTGCTGCTGATGGGGGAGGGCGAGGCCTTCTACCAGGACGAGCGCCTGCCCGGCGCCCGGGCGCTGGAGAAGGCGGGCATTCCCGTCCCCGGCCTGCAGGCGAGGGACGGCCTGGCGGCGATCAACGGCAGCAACCTGCTCACCGCCATGAGCGCCCTCACCCTGGTCGATTTCGACCGCCTCCTGCGCCAAGCCGAGATCGCCGCGGCCATGAGCCTGGAGGCCCTCCTCGCCAACCTCAAGCCCTACGACACGCGCCTGCACGAGCTGCGCGGCTTTCCCGGCGCCGTGCGCAGCGCCCGCGCCATCCGCGCCTGCCTGGCGGGCAGCGATCTCATCACGGGCAGAGTCAAGACCAAGGTGCAGGACGCCTACAGCATGCGCTCCACGCCCCAGGTCATCGGCGCCGCTCACGACGCCCTGCGCTGGGCGCGCCAGCAGGTGGAGATCGAGCTGGCCGGCGTGGGCGACAACCCCATCTTCCTCCCCGCCGAGAACCTCACCCTGACCGGCGCCAATTTCCAGGGCAGCCCCGTCAGCCTGCCCATGGACAGCGCCGGCACGGCGGTGACGATGGTGAGCGTGCTCAGCGAGCGCCGCCTCAACCGCCTGCTCAACCCGGCCCTCAGCGTGGGCCTGCCCGCCTTTCTCACCAAGGGGGCCGGCATGTTCAGTGGCATGATGCTGAGCCAGTACACGGCGGACATGCTCATCGTCGAGCAGCGCATCCTCAGCCAGCCGGCCAGCACCATGTCCATCCCCGCCGCCGCCGACCAGGAGGACTTCGTCAGCATGGGCATGAACACGGCCCTGAAGAACCTGCAGATCCTCGAGAACGCGCGCGCCGTGGTGGGCATCGAGTTGATGGCCGCCGCCCAGGCGCTGGACTTCCGCGAGCACCAGCCCGGCGCCGGCGTGGACAAGGCGCGGGAGGTCATCCGCCGCCATGTGACGCACCTGGACATCGACCGCCCCCTCCACGTGGACCACAACGCCATGGCCGCGCTGGTGGCCTCCGGCGAACTGCTGCGCGAGGTGGAAGAGAAGGTGGGTTCCCTGGCGGGTTGAGGCGCGGCCATCGGCCGGCGCAACTGGATCCCAGACACCCGCGGCTTTTACCGGGTGGGGGCCCCCGAGC
This sequence comes from bacterium, assembly GCA_030685015.1. Taxonomy (NCBI): domain Bacteria; species bacterium. The sequence goes on along the minus strand of JAUXWS010000095.1, from coordinate 73,569 downwards.
TTGTCCAATCCGCCGGCAGCCAAGGCGGAAATCGCGCGCCGCCGCCGTCCTGCCCTTGCCCGGATCGGGGTCCTGTGCCTGCTTCCCGCCGGATGCTCTCCACTTGTTCGTTGTAACCAGGAACGTTACACTTCACGTGGCCATTGCGCGGTTCAAGCACAAAGGACTGGAAATCTTCTTCCACACAGGCTCGACGCGGGGCATCCAGGTGCGGCACGCGGGTCGGTTGCGCTTGATCATGGGCCGATTGAACGTGGCGCAGGAGGTGCGGGACATGGCCTTGCCGGGGCTGGGCTTGCATACCCTCAAGGGGGATCGCCACACCACCTGGGCTGTTCGCGTCAGCGGAAACTGGCGCTTGACCTTCCGCTTCGAGGATGGTGTGCCCACGGATGTCGATCTGGAGGACTATCACTGATGGCTGTCAAGGGCATGCACCAACCGCCCCACCCGGGGGAGATTCTGAGGGAGTTGTGCCTGGAGCCACTGGACCTTTCCGTCACGACGACGGCCGAGGCCCTGGGCGTGAGCCGCAAGACCCTTTCGGCCATCCTCAACGGCCGCGCCGGGATCAGTCCTGAAATGGCGATCCGCCTCTCCCTGGCCTTTGGCACCACGGCGGAGAGCTGGCTGCAGCAGCAGGCCCAGTACGATCTATGGTGGGTTCGGCAGTACAGGCGGGGCTTGGTCGTCCGGCGGCTGGCGTCGGCCTGATGAGGCCATGCCAAGGAGTGCACGGGGTGTCCTTCGCTTGAATTGGCGGCGCACGCCGGATTGTCCACCCACGTCCTGCAAGCCGCCCGGGTGGTTGTGGAGGCCCATGCAGGGGAGATCAAGGATGCCGGGATCCGCCATTTCGGCGGTTGAAGTCACCCCTGTGTGCGCCTGGGGACTCTGGCTGCTGGTGGACGGCGAGGAACACCTGTCCGCCTTTGACTCCTTTCCCTGGTTTCGCTCCGCCACCATCCAAGAGCTGACAGAGCCAACCCGCCCCGCGCCGGACCACGTGCGCTGGCCCGCGCTGGACGTGGATCTCGGTCTGGACTCCATCCGCCATCCCGATGCCTGTCCCTGGTTGGCCAAGGCCCGTTCCATGGTCGCTGAAGGGCCGGGCGGGGATGCGGCCGGGTTGTCCCGAGCCGCGGTCGCCGTCGATCACGCATCCCGGCCAGGTCCGCCTTCATCGTCCCTTGGCTGGCGCCCGCGCGGCTCGATCCGCGGACTGTTTTCTCCCTGCTCGGACCGAGTCCTCCTGTTAATCCTGTGACGAATCCCCGCCCGGCTTGCTACATTGGTTCACTTTGTATGGACATCTTTCCAAGGGTGCCTGGCAAACTTGTTGCCGGACAGGGAGATGTTGTTAATCGGAAGGAGCCTCCATGGCCAAGCTCATGGTCACCATCGACGGCAACGAAGCCGCCGCATACGTGGCGCACAGAACCAACGAGATCTGTGCCATCTACCCCATCACCCCCTCTTCCAACATGGGCGAGTGGGCGGACCAGTGGTCCAGCGAGAACCGGCCCAACATCTGGGGCACGGTGCCCAAGGTGGTGGAGCTGCAAAGCGAGGGCGGGGCCAGCGGCGCCTGCCACGGCGCGCTGCAGACGGGCGCCCTGACGACGACCTTCACCGCCTCCCAGGGCCTGCTCCTCATGATCCCCAACATGTACAAGATCGCCGGGGAGCTGACCAGCACGGTCTTCCATGTCAGCGCGCGCAGCATCGCGGCGCAGGCCCTGTCCATTTTCGGCGACCACAGCGACGTGATGGCCGTGCGGCAGACGGGCTGGGCCATGCTTGCCGCCGGCAGCGTGCAGGAGGTGATGGACATGGCGCTCTGCAGCCAGGCCGTCACCCTCAAGAGCCGCATCCCGGTCCTTCACTTCTTCGACGGTTTCCGCACCAGCCATGAGGTGGCCAAGATCGAGCTGATCGAGGACGAGACGATGCGGTCCATGATCGAGGACGAGTGGATCTTCGCCCACCGCGCCCGCGCCCTCAACCCGGACAGCCCCGTGCTGCGCGGCACGGCGCAGAATCCGGACGTCTACTTCCAAGGGCGCGAGACGGTCAACCCCTTCTATCTCGCCTTCCCGAACCACATGGAGGAGGTCTTCATCCACTTCGCCCAGCTCACCGGCCGCCGCTACCATGCCTTCGAGTACTATGGCGACCCCACGGCGGAGGATGTGCTGGTCATCATGGGCAGCGGCGTGGGCGCCGTCCAGGAGGCGGTGGACAAGCTGAACCGCGAGGGGCGCAAGACGGGCCTCGTCTACGTCCGCATGTACCGGCCCTTCGCCGTGGAACTCTTCGTCAAGGCCCTGCCGACCACGGTGCAGCGCATCGCCGTGCTGGACCGCACCAAGGAGCCGGGCGGCGCCGGCGAGCCCCTCTACCAGGATGTCATCACCGCCCTGCAGGAAGGCCTGAGCGAGGGCTTCGCCCCCTTCGCCGCCATGCCGCGCATCGTCGGTGGTCGTTACGGTCTTTCGAGCAAGGAGTTCACGCCGGCCATGGTCAAGGCCGTGTTCGACAACGCCGCCCTGGCCAAGCCCAAGAACCATTTCACGGTGGGCATCCACGACGACGTCTGCCACACCAGCCTGGAGTGGGACAAGGAGTGGAGCGCCGAGGACGAGGGCGTCTTCCGCGCCATGTTCTACGGCCTGGGCGCCGACGGCACGGTGGGCGCCAACAAGAACACGATCAAGATCATCGGCGAGGAGACGGACAACCACGCCCAGGGCTACTTTGTCTACGACTCCAAGAAATCGGGCTCCATGACGATCAGCCACCTGCGCTTCGGCAAGAATCCCATCCGCGGCAGCTATCTGGTGGACCGCGCCCAGTTCATCGGCTGCCACCAGTTCTTTTTCCTGGAGAAGTACGACGTGCTGAAGTCGGCCATGCCCGGCGCCACCTTCCTGCTCAACAGCTCCTTCGGGCCCGACGAGGTGTGGCAGCATCTGCCCCGCCACATCCAGAACCATTTGGTGGAGAAGAAGATCCGCTTCTTCGTGACGGACGCCTACAAGGTCGCCGCCGCCACCGGGATGGGCCAGCGCATCAACACCGTGATGCAGACCTGCTTCTTCGCCATCAGCGGCGTGCTGCCGCGCGAGGAGGCGATCATGCGCATCAAGGAGACGGTGAAGAAGACCTACGGCGCCAAGGGCGACGCCGTGGTGCAGAAAAACTATGATGCGATCGACGGCTCCCTGGCCGACCTCCACGAGGTGACCGTGCCCGCCGAAGTGACGAGCACGATCACCATGACGCCGCCCGTCACGGTGGACGCCCCCGCCTTCGTCCAGGAGACCATCGCCAAGATCGTGGCCGGCCTGGGCGACGAGGTCCGCGTGAGCGAGATGCCGGTGGACGGCACCTGGCCCCTTTCCAGCGCCCGCTACGAGAAGCGCAACATCGCCCTCGAGATTCCGGAGTGGGACCCCTCCTGCTGCATCCAGTGCGGCAAATGCGCCCTGGCCTGCCCCCACGCCGCCATTCGCATCAAGGTCTACGAGCCGGCCCTGCTCGAGGGCGCGCCGGCCACTTTCAAGCACACGCCGGTCAAGGGCAAGGACTGGCCGGAGGGCACGGCCTACACCATCCAGGTGGCCCCCGAGGACTGCACGGGCTGCGAGCTGTGCGTCGTCTACTGCCCGGCCAAGAACAAGTCCGACACCAGCCGCAAGGCCCTCAACATGATCGCCCAGCCGCCCGTGCGCAAGCAGGAGGCGGCCAACTGGGACTTCTTCTTCCACCTGCCCGAGGTGGACCGCAGCCAGGTCAAGGTGGACTCGATCAAGGGCAGCCAGCTCCTGCAGCCCCTCTTCGAGTTCAGCGGCGCTTGCTCGGGCTGCGGCGAGACGCCCTATGTCAAGCTGGTCAGCCAGCTCTTCGGCGACCGCATGCTGGTGGCCAACGCCACGGGCTGCTCCTCCATCTATGGCGGCAACCTGCCCACCACGCCCTGGAGTGTGGATCGCGCCGGGCGCGGGCCGGCCTGGTCCAACAGCCTCTTCGAGGACAACGCCGAGTTCGGCTTCGGCTTCCGCCTGGCCGTCGACAAGCAGGCCGAATTCGCCCGCGAGCTGCTCGTGCGCCTGCGCGAGGTGATCGGCGCCCAGCTGGTGACGGACCTGCTCGAGGCCGTCCAGGAGGATGAGGCGGGCATCGCCGCCCAGCGCGAGCGTGTCGCCGCCCTGCACAAGAAGCTGGAGGGACGGAAGGACTGGGAGAGCCGTCATCTGGCCCAGGTGGCGGGCAGCCTCGTCAAGCGCAGCGTGTGGATCATGGGCGGCGACGGCTGGGCCTACGACATCGGTTACGGCGGTCTGGACCACGTGCTGGCCTCGGGCGCCAACGTCAACGTGATGGTGCTGGACACCGAGGTCTACAGCAACACGGGCGGCCAGGCCTCCAAGTCCACGCCCACCGGATCCGTGGCCAAGTTCGCCGCGGCGGGCAAGCCGGCAAGGAAGAAGGACCTGGGACTCATGGTCATGAGCTACGGCAACGTCTACGTGGCCCAGGTGGCGATGGGCTCCAAGGACCAGCACACGCTCAAGGCGATCCTGGAGGCGGAGGCCTATCCCGGCCCCTCGCTCATCATCGCCTACAGCCACTGCATCGCCCACGGCATCGCCATGGAGCGGGGCCTGGAGCAGCAGGACCTGGCGGTCAAGTCCGGCCATTGGCTGCTCTACCGCTTCGACCCGCGCCGCACCCTGGCCGGGGAGAACCCCCTGCAGCTGGACAGCAAGGAACCCAGCATCCCCCTGCAGGACTACACCTACACCGAGACCCGCTACAAGATGCTGGCCAAGGCCATGCCCGAGCGCGCCAAAATGCTGCTCAAGCAGGGCCAGGGCGAGGTGGCGGAGCGCTGGGAGCTCTACAAGCGACTGGCGGGTCCGGCCTCCTAGCCCGCCTCACCGCAAGAACTGCGCACGAAGCCCCCCCGGCCGCGGCCGGGGGGCTTCCGCGTCCCTGGGAACGATGCGTCGGTTGACCGGGCGATCGGCCGCGGCTCAGTACTTGACGCTGCAGCCATAGGGCTTGGTGCGTCGCGGCTCCACCTCCTCCTCGGCCTGCAGGGCCTGGAGGATGGGCGCCACGTGGTTGCGCGCCTTGGCGATGGACTCCGGGCGGGTGCCCGGCTCGCTGTCGATGGCCCCGTCGTAGAGCAATCGGCCCGCCGCGTCGATGACGAAGAGGTGGGGCGTCGTCTTGGCGGCGTAGCGCCTGCCCACGGCGCCATCGGCGTCGACCAGGTAGGCGTCGGCCGCCCAGCCATTGGCTGCCAGGCGCTGACGCAGGATCTTCTCGTCGAAATGGCCCTGCTTGCCCGGCGCCGAGCTGCAGATGGTCAACCAGGCCGTCCCCTCCTCGCGCGCCTTGCGCTGCAGGGCGGGCAGGTTGCCCGTGCTGTCGTAGTGGTTCTTGACAAAGGGACAGTCCAGGTTGATCCATTCCAGCACCAGCGTCCGGCCGCGGAAATCCGTGAGGCTGTGCCGCTTGCCGTCCAGGTCGACCAGGCTGAAGTTCGGGGCCGCCACGCCCAAGGTGGGGGAGGCGGGCGCCTCCGGCGCGATGGGCGAGGCCGGCGCCTCGGGCGCGGCGGGGATGGCGGCCAGTGGCGCCGTCTCGGCAGCTCCAGCGGAGATGGTTGCGAGGCTGCCCAGCAGCAGCAGGGAGGCCAGCAGGTGCCGGGGGCCCCAGGAGCGTGGTTGACAGGTGCGCATGATCGTGTTCCTTTCTATGGGTCTTGCTTGTCGACGGAAGCCGGGGATTGCTCCAGCGGCAGGACGAGGCGCCAGGCGCGGCGCGGGCGCTCCAGGTCCACCAGCAGGGCGCGCAGGGTGTCCGGCGGCGCTTCGCCGAAGTCGGCCCGGGCTTGGCGCCACTGGGCATTGATCGAGCCGATGCTCCAGGCGCCGCCCGTCTCGTCCAGCCATCCCGGCACCTCAGGCAGCAGGCGGACGCGGGCGGGCAGGCCGGCGGCAGGTCCGGTCAAACAAAGGGAGTCCGAGTCCAGCACGGCCCACCACTCGCCCGACGGCGCGGGAAGGGGCAGGCTGCGCTGGAGGCGCTTCCACAAGCGGGCGCCGCGGCGGTCGGCTTTCGGCCGCTCCCCCACGGCCAGGCGTAGGGTGGCTCTGCCCTCCCCAGGCACACAGGCCTCGCGGCAGGCCAGCCAGTCGGCTGACAGCCGGATTTCGACCTCTTCGCCCGGCCGGGCGTCGGCCGGCGCCGTCAGCGGCACGGCCAGCAGCAGCTCCTCCTCGTGGGCCAGGCTGCGTCCCGCCTCCGATTCCTTCAACTGCGGCACCGGCCAGGTGGGTGGCCCCGCCCGCCAACCCGCGGGCAGGCTCCAGCGCAGGTCGGGGGGCAGGCCGGAATCCCCCGGATTGATCCAATAGAGGTGCCAGCCACGCTCCAGGCGGAAGTGCACGAGCAAGGTCGTCGTGCCGCCCGGGGCGACGCCGGTCGTGGCGGCGTGCAGGCCAAGAGCCACCGGGCCGGCGGCGGCGCGGGCGGATCCCGCCGGTCCGACCGGCCAGGCCACTGCCAGGAGGGCAGCGGCGAGCAGGACTCCCCGAACCAGGCGCATGAAGGGGCCCTCAAAAGTTTGTCTTGCCAAAGAAGATCGCGAGAGGCGGGCGGGGTGGCAAGCCGGGGGATGGATCAATCGTTGCGTCGACGGCCGGAGGACTCATCCTTGGAACGGCGCAAGGCTTCCTCGCGCAGGCGCTCGCGCACCTGCTCGGCATCCTCGTGCTCCTGGATGGTGATCTTGTGGTAAACGGCGTGCACGCCCCGGCGGAACCAGGGAACGCGGGCCTCGAAGATCTCCACCCCCACCAGCACCGCCACCTGCACCAAGGCCAAGGCGAAGGCGGCGCCGAAGTAGCCCAGGCCGATCATGGAACCCACCGCGGCCAGCATCCAGATGACGGCGGCGGTGGTGACGCCGTAGACGATGCCTTCGCGGATGAGCATGACACCGCCCCCCAGGAAGCCGATACCTGTCACCACCTGGCCCAGGACGCGCGTTGGATCGGTGCCAGGGCCGCCCAGCTGGTGGGAGAGGAAGACGAAGACGGTCGTGCCCAGGCAGATGAGCACGCTGGTGCGGATGCCGGCCGGCTTGCCGCGCAGCTGCCGCTCCAGGCCCATCAAGCCGCCCGTCAGCACGGAGAAGGCCACGGTCTTCCAGAACAGCGGCATGTAGACGAGGGAATCGATCATGGCGGCCTCCTGATTGGGCCGCAATATGGCAAAGGGCGTGGCTCAGCCGGTCTCGCGCCAGCACTCGCGGGCCAGTTCGGCCGGCTGGCACCGGTCGCTCTCCGTCACCCAGCGGGCGATGTGCCGCGCCACATGGGGCCAGCGTCGTGCCGGCGGCGCGGGACGCGCCATCCATTCGTCGACCTGTCGACTGTCCAGGCTTCGCATGACTTCGCCCAGACCCAGTTGTTCGATGGCCATGGCGTTGGCCAGCTGTTCCAGCTGGCCGGCCAGGGGCTTGACGAGGAGGCGGCGGCCCAGGTGGATGACCTCGCTGGGCAGTTCGAAGCCGGCGCTGCAGATCACCCCCGCGCAGCGGCGCAGATCGGCCAGGAAATCCTCCCGGGAGAAGGGGCGCCAGGCCAGGTGGTCGGGACCGCTCTGATCCGGGAGGCCGGCCGGGTGGCCGTAGATGAGAAAGCGCCACTCCCGCAGCGGGGCCAGGCAGGCGGCGATGGCCTGTCGGGACTCGAAGGGCAGGTAGACGAGGATCAGATCCGGCTCCGGCGCTCCCGCCGGAGCCATCTCCGGCACCACGGGGGGCAGCAGGGGGTGGCCGAAGGGATCCCAGTGCAGACCCAGGGGCACGTCGACCGGGGCGAAATGTCGCAGGACCTGGCGTCCCCCCCAATGGCCGGGGGGCAGGGGCACGGGGTGGACAAAGGCGTACTGGTGGCCGATGCCCAGGCTGCGCACGCCGCGCCGCCTGGCCCACCAGGCGCTGACCGGCTCGAAATCCGAGATGACCAGGTCCGGCTGCGGCAGCACATCGTCCAGGGAGCGCAGATCCCGCGCCAACTGAAGGGGGCGCAGGCCGGCGGCGGAGGCCAGCAGGCGGATCCGGCCGGCTTTGGTGGAGAAGGTGAGGCCACGGCACATCCTGGGTGGCGACCTCAGGCCCAGATCCGGAAGCGATCCGCCCGCACGTCCGGAGACGATCACAGCCAGATCATGGCCGCAGGCCACCAGCTCGCGAATGATCTCGCGGGAGCGGCTGAGATGGCCGTTGCCCGTGCCCTGGATGCCGTAGAGGATCCTCACGCGGGCAGGATGGTGGTGGCGAACAGGCGCGCCGCCACGGCGCAGCCCAGCCCCAGGGCGGCGCCGGCCAGCACGTCCGATGGGTAGTGTACACCGAGCACCACGCGGCTAAGGGCCACGAGCATGGCCCAGGTGAAGAGGGGCAGGGCCAGGGCGGGCACCAGGGCGGAGAGCAGGGTGGCGGCCAGGAAGGCGGAGGAGGTGTGGCCGGAGGGGAAACTGAAGGCGTCTCCCGGCACGACCAGCTGCTGCAGTCCCCAGGGCCCGTCGCCCGGCCGCAGCCGTTTCACGCCGTGCTTGGCCGCCTTGAAGGAGGGCACAAGCAGGGCGAAGCCGAGGGCCAGCTCGACCAGCAGGCGCAAGGCCGGCCGGGAACCCTGCGAGAGCAAGGCGAGAGGCAGGATGGGATAGAGCCAGCCATCCGCCGTGAAACTGATGCGCCGGAGGATGCGCACCAGGCGGCGGCGACCGTGCCAGCGGGCCGCCTGCCGGCAGCCGCCCAGGTCCAGGATGATGAGCGTGTCGCGCCAGTTGCTCACGGAGCCTCCTTTCGGCGACGAAAGTGACGGCCCATGATTGGGATCGGATGAAGGGAGGGTCAGGATCTCATGAGGCGGGGCCGAGCGGCCCCTGCCGCCGGCCCCTTGGACAGGCAGAATCCATGCGGTGGCGGAATCACCGGAGGAGGGTCATGCGTCCCGTCTCCAAGCGGCCACCCGTCTCCAGGCGGTGGAAGTAGGTGCCGCTCGCCACCGGGCGGCCATCCTCCCCGTCGCCTTTCCACACCGCCTGATGCTCGCCGGCGGCCTGCGGTCCGTCCACCAGGGTGCGCACCAGGCGCCCCTCCACGTCGTGGATCTGCAGCTTGACGGGGCCGGCCTCGGACAGGGCGAAGCGGATGACGGTCTCAGGGTTGAATGGATTGGGATGGTTGCCGCGCAGCAGGTGTCCCACCGTGCCGGCGGCCGTGGGGCTGGCGGCTCCCTCGCCCGTCTCCAGGGAAGGCGTGCCGCCGCCGCCCAGGCCCTTGCCGCAGGGGCCGCGCCCGCCACGGGCGGGCGGCGTGACGCCCCAGGAACGAAGCAGCTTGTCGTGCTCGGCGCGGATGGCCTCCGGCTCGGCGCCTTCGCTCTCCAGCCGCTGGCGCAGTTGCCAGAGCTGCTGGCGCTGCTCCTTCGTCAGATCCATCCCCACACCACAGGCACCCGGACCCCGGCCCCGACTTGGCCCGGCGACGGGCGGCTCAAGGCCCCAGGAGCGCAACAGCTGGTCGTGCTCGGTGCGAATGGCGGCGGGTTCGGCCCCCTCGCTCTCCAGCCGCTGGCGCAGTTGCCAGAGCTGCTGGCGCTGCTCCTTCGTCAGGTCCATCCCCACACCACAGGCACCCGGACCCCGGCCCCGGCCGGCCGCCGGCGGCTCCAGGCCCCAGGAACGCAGCAGCTTGTCGTGCTCGGCACGCATGGCGGCGGGTCCGGCCCCCTCGCTCTCCAGGCGCTGGCGCAACTGCCAGAGCTGCTGACGCTGCTCCTGCGACAGATCCTGGCAAAAGCCGCGGGCTCCCTGGCCCCGTCCCAGGCCTTGGCCCGCCGCCGGCGCGGCCAGGCCCCAGGAGCGCAGCAATTCGTCGCGCTCGGCCCGGGCTTGCACCGCGTCCGTTCCCTCATCCAGGTGGCGCGCCTGCATGAGTCGCAGCTCACTCTTCTGATGGGAATCCAGCTCCTGCCAGGTGGTGGCCGGCGCCTGAGTCGCGGCCAGCAGGGCGGCCAACAGCGACAAGCGCAGCAGGCCGGAGGTCGTCGTGTGCAGCATGTCCTTCTCCTTGTGTTTTGTGCCCGTCTGACGGCGCTCCGGGCAGACCGATTCCGTCAGGGTCGCGGACGCACGGTCAGGCGCAGGGGCAGGCCATCCAGCTCCGCGCTGCCGGAAGCGGCGGAACCGCTCGGGGACGTGCCGCGCGCGTCACGGCCTCGCGGGCCACCAGATTCACCACTTGGACCTGGGCCGTCGCCCCAACCACCCGGGCGGGCAGCCGGTCCCCGACCCCTGGAGCTGCCACCTCGCTGACGCCCCGACGGCCGCGCTCATCCTGTAGCCCGGCCCACTGCCTGGTCGGCCGCTCCAACTCCAGGAACCAATCATCCATGGACCCGCCCGCCGCCAAGCGCGGGGAGGCGGCGCCGGCCAGGGGCAGAAAACGCGCGGCGCCGCGGCGAGGCGGGATGCCTCCAGTGTCGTGCGGCAGCCGGCCGCCCACCACGCGCAGGCGAGAAGCAGGCCTGTCCGGCGCAGGATGGCGCCCCCTGTGGCGCATTGTCTCATGGCCGATCCCCGGGCGGTGGGGGCGGCGGGACGTCCAGGCTGTCGGGCGGGATGTCGCGTCCGGCCTGTTGTCTCCAGTGGCGTCGTCGTCCTGGTCCATCCGGACCAAGCCCGTCGGGCGGGCCGCCACCCGGCCTTCCCCAGCCGGGACGCCCGCGCCGGGGCGGCTTGGCCAGCTGATCCTGCAAGCGCGCCCACTGCTCCTCCGACAAATGGGGACGCAGGGCCGACAGCAGGCTGTCCACCTGTCCGCGCAGGTAGCGGCGATGCTCCCGCATGCGCTCACTCATCAGTCCGGCCTGCGCCTCAAGCAATGAATCGACGAAGTTCTGCTGGCCCGCGTCCAGCTCAAGCGATTCATGCAGCAGGGTCATCAGGTGGGGCGGGTAGGCCATGGCCGCCAGGCGGTCGAAGCGGCGGGCGGCCAGCCGTCCACCCAGGAGCAGACCCAGGATCAGGCCGATGATCAGGGTCAAGGCCAGGGCGGCCAGGCTGCGCGTGCGCGGGTTCATGACCAGTCCTCCAGTTGAGCCACCAGGCCGTTCTCCAGTGTTTCGGCGGGCAGGTTGAGCAGGCGGTCCAGCCAGACGCCCTCGGGCTGGGCCGCCAGGTTCCAGGCGGCGAGGCCGGCCGCCAACAGGAAGAGGGCGGTGCCGGCGGCGGGAAAGAGGCGCCAGGTCCACTGCCAGAAGGGGTTCACCTCGGCGGCGGTCCGCCGCTCGGCCTCCAGGCGGGCCAAGACGCGACCGGCGAAGCCCGGGCGAAAGGAATGGATCGCGCTCTCCGCCACCAGGCGCTCCAGTCCGCCCGTCTCGTCGTGCTTGCTTGTCATGGTCGCTCCTCCTGCGCAGGTCTTCGTCCCTCTCCCCGGTCCAGCAAGGGCCCCAGCTCCCGCCGCAGGGCCTCCATGGCGCGGGACAGCCTGGAGAGGACCGTGCCGTAGGGAATGCCCAGCTGCTGGGCCGTCTCCTCCGTGGACAGGCCCTGCAACCAGCGCAGGACCACCACGGCCCGCCACTCCGGCTTCAGGCGGTGCACGGCCCGCCGCACCAGCCGCCCGCGTTCGCGGGCATCCAGCGCCGCCTCGCCGTCCAGCGCCGGTTCCCTTGCCCGCCCCTCCTCGGTGTCCAGGTGGAGAAAACGCAGGTGCCAGCGTTTGCGGGCCCGCAGGCGGTCCAGACACAAGTTGATGGCGATGCGGGTCAGCCAGGTGGAAAGCTGGGCCTCGCCCCGGAACTGGTCCAGGGACCGGTGGCAGCGGATGAAAACCTCCTGGGCCACGTCCTCGGCCTCGTCCTCGCCCAGCATGCCCAGCACCACGGCCGCCACCCTCCCCTCGTGGGCTTCCACCAGCCGGCGGAAGGCCTCTTCGTCGCCGGCGCGGGCCATGGCCAGCCATTCCTCGGCGGGGCGGGGCGGGACGGCCGGCTGGGATTGGCTCATGGCTGGAACCCGTGTTGAATGTCACGACGGCGGACGGCTCCGCTCGATGATGCCGGCCTCGGGTGTCACGGCGCTTGGACGGCCGTGGCTCGCGGGTCATTCCAGGCTTTCGCGGACGCCTCCGACGGAGTCCGCTTCGCTACCTTCCCGCTGGACTAGACGAGGAGAGCATGTTGTCCCGCCTGCAAATGTACAGCACCTCCTGGTGCGGGGACTGCCGGGTCCTCAAACGCTTCCTGGCCGCCGAGGCCGTCGGCTGGGAGGAGGTCGACATCGACGCCGACCCCGCCGCCGCCGCCGAGCTGGTGGCCGCCACCGGCAAGCGCGGCATCCCCTATCTCAAATGGGAAGGCGCCTTCCACAAGGCCTATCCCCTGGATCCGCCCGCCCTGCGCGTCTGGCTGGCCGAGCGCGGCCTGTGCGGAACGGGTCCCCGATGACGGCCGAGGACCGGTTGCGCGAAACCGTCCTGGCCAGCCGACGGCTGCTGGACGGCAAGCTGCTCCAGGTCCATGAGGACACGGTGCTCCTGCCCGACGGCCGCCAGGGCTTGCGGGAGTGGATCCGCCACCCGGGCGCCGTGGCCGTGATCGCGCACCGGCGGGAGGAGGACCGCGTCGTGCTGGTGCGGCAGTACCGCCACCCGGTGGGGCGCATCCTGTGGGAGCTGCCGGCGGGCAAGCTCGATCCCGGCGAAGCGGTGGAGGCCTGCGGCCGCCGCGAGCTGGAGGAGGAGACCGGCTGGCGGGCAGGCCAACTGGAGGCTGCCCTCACCCTCTTGCCCTGCATTGGCTACTCCAACGAGGTCATCCATGTCCTTTACACGGAGGAGCTGACGAGCGGCCAGCGGCGGCTGGATCAGGGCGAGTTCCTGGAGGTGCGCGAGCTGGCCCTGCCCGAGCTGCGCGGCATGGTGGAGCGGGGGGAGATCGAAGACGGCAAGACCCTGGTCGCCCTGTACTGGCTCTTCGCCCGGCTGGACCGGACAAAGGCCCCATGACGCGGCCCTGGGTCGTGCGCAGCGGACCCTGGTCGGAGGGGGACGTGGCCGGGCGGATCGCCCGCAGCCGCGGGCTTGATCCAGCCCTCGAGCAGCGACACGACCCCTTCCTCATGGCCGGCATGGCCGACGCGGTGGGCCGCCTGCGCCGGGCCATCGACCAGCGCGAGCGCATCCTCGTGTTCGGCGACTATGACGCCGACGGCGTCACCGCGGCCACCCTGCTGCGCCAGGGCCTGGCCGACCTGGGCGCCCGCGTCGCCGTGCGCCTGCCCCACCGGGTGGGAGAGGGCTACGGCCTGCAGGGCTCCCAGGTGGAGGAGATCATCGCCGCCGGCGCCAAGCTGCTCATCACCGCGGACAACGGCTCCTCGGCCCACGAGGCCCTGGCCCTGGCCGCCCGCTCCGGCCTGGACGTCATCGTGGTCGACCACCACCACTGTCCCGCGGAGCTGCCGCCCGCCGTCGCCGTGCTCAATCCGCGCCGCGCCGACTGCCCCTATCCCTTCAAGAGCCTGGCGGCCGTGGGCGTGGCCTGGAAGCTGCTGGCCGCCCTGGACTGGCCCGGCCTGGAGGAGGGCCTGGATCTGGTGGCCCTGGGCACCGTGGCCGATCTGGCCACCCTCAAGGGCGAGAACCGCCTGCTGGTGCGGGAGGGACTGGCGCGGATCCGCCAGGGCGGGCGCCCGGGCCTGGCCGCCCTGCTCGCCCTGCCCGGCGCCACGCGGGAGGGCGTCGACGCCCGCACCCTGGGCTGGCAGCTGGGCCCGCGCATCAACTGCGCCGGCCGCCTGGCCGAGGCCGACCTCGCCTGGCGCCTGTTGGAGGCGACGGAGGCGGGAGAGGCGCGCACCCTGGCCGAGCGGCTGGACACCCTCAACCAGGAGCGCCGCCGCGTCCAGGACGAGGCGGTGCGCCAGGCTGAACAGGTGCTGCGGGAAAGCGCCGAGCTGCCCGCCATCCTCATCTTCGTGGGGCGGGATTGGCACCTGGGGGTGATCGGCCTCATCGCCGGCCGCCTGTGTCAAAGCACGGAACGGCCCGTCCTCGTCATGAGCCGCGTGCTGGGCACGGGTCTGGTCAAGGGCAGCGCCCGCAGCGTGCCCGGTCTCCACATCACGGAGGCGATCGCCCGCCACGCCCACCTGCTGGAAAGCTATGGGGGCCATGCCGAGGCGGCCGGCCTCAGCATCCGCGAGGAGCAGCTCCCCGCCTTCATTGAAGGGCTGGGCCAGGACGTGGCCGAGGCGTGGAGCGGGATCCCGGCGCCCTCCCTCGTCATCGACAGCGCCGTGGCGGCGGCTGAGCTGGACCTCACCCTGCCGGTCCGCCTGCAGGCGCTGGAACCTTGCGGGGCCGGCAACCCGCGGCCGCGCCTGGGCATCTTCCAGGCCCGCGTCGAGCGCTTCTTCGAGATCGGCGGCGGCAAGCATCTCAAGTGCTGGGTGCAGGCCGAGGGGCGCCGGCTGGAGGCGGTGTGGTGGAGCCAGGGGGCGGCGGCCGCCTCCTACCAGGTCGGCCAGGAGGTGGACCTCGCCTTTGCGCCCCAGGTCAACAGCTGGAACGGGCGCACGGAGCTGCAGCTGGTGATCGAGGCCCTGCGACCTGCCCGGCCTCCCCTCATCGAGGGGGATTGAGATGGTGGAGACCGGCCGCCTGCTGCGTCGCTATCTGGACCATTGCCGCTTCGAGCGCGGCCTGTCCGAGAACACCCTCTCCGCCTACGAGCACGATCTGCTCCGCTACTTCGAGGCGCTCGAATTGCAGGATCGAAGCCCCCTGGACGTGGACATCCGCGGTCTTGAGCGCTATCTGGCCCTGGTCGCCGAACTGGGCCTCTCCGTGCGCAGCCAGTCCCGCGCCGTCAGCGTGCTGCGCGGTTTCCACGCCTGGCTGACGGCCGAGGACCTGCGCGGCAGCGACCCCGCCCGCCTGTTGGAGACGCCCCGCCTGGTGCGCAGCCTGCCCCGCACCCTCGCCCGTCCCGAGATGGAGCGCCTGCTCACGCCGCCCGCGGTCAAGGCGGGCGGCTTGCAGGAGCGGCTGGCGGCGCGCGACCAGGCCCTGCTCGAGGTGGCCTACGGCGCCGGCCTGCGGGTCAGCGAGCTGTGCGGCCTGGGCTACCAGCACATGCTGCCCGAGGAGGGCCTGCTCCGCATTTTCGGCAAGGGGGCCAAGGAGCGGGTGGTGCCCCTGGGCGACCCGGGCTGGCTGGCCCTGCGCCACTATCTGGGGGAGGCGCGCGCCTTCCTCGCCGCCCGCTCGCGCAGCGCCGAGCGGGGGCGGCAGGGCGCCTGGCGGGTCTTCCTCAACCACCTGGGCGGACCCCTGACGCGCATGGGCTTCTGGAAGATCCTGCAGAAGCGCCTGGCGGCCACCGGCCTGAGCGGGGACTTCCATCCCCACAGCCTGCGCCACAGTTTCGCCACCCATCTGCTCGAGGGCGGAGCCAGTCTGCGCGCCGTGCAGGAGATGCTGGGCCACGCCGACATCGCCACGACGCAGATCTACACCCATGTGGATCGCGAGTTCCTCAAGGCCCAGTACCGGGCGCACCATCCCCGGGGCTGATCCAATCCTGCATCACGCCCCGTGCCGCGAGGCATGCGGGGCGGAGCAAAATCAGGGCCGACGCGGCGTGGCAGGGAGCGCGCTGGACGGATCCGGACGCCGGGCGATGGCCAGGAGCGACACGCCGGCGGGAAAGCCGGCATGGGGCAGCCAGAAGCGCTCCAGGGCGAAGATCCATTGCAGGAGTGCGTTGAGCGGCGCGGGGGGGGGCTCCATGTCGTCCCCGTCGCGGCCGGTCAGGCGCTTGAGCAGGCGCACGGCCAGGACGGCGGGGAGGAGGAGGCAGTTGAAGCCGGTGAGCCGCTCCACACGCAGGCCGGCCTGGTCGATGACCCGGCGCAGGGTCCGGCGCGTGTAGCGGCGCTGGTGGCCGTGCTCCTCGTCATGGCGCGTCCAGAGGGCGGGGTGGGCGGGAACGGTGAGCAGGAGGCGGCCGCCGGGGGCGAGCAGGGCGGCCAGGGCGGCCAGGGCGGCGCCATCGTCGGCAATGTGCTCCAGCACGTCGGTGAGCAGGATGAGGTCCTGGCCGCCGGGTGGAAAAGGGAGCGGGCCGGGCAGGGCCCCCAGCCGCAGGTCGGCCCCGGGCAGGCGGGCGGCGGCATGCGCCAGGGCCCGCGGGCTGCTGTCCAGCCCGGCCAGGCGCAATCCCGCCGGCAGCCCGGCCAGCAGCAGGCCGGTGCCGCAGCCGGCATCCAGCACCCGCAACCCGGTCCGCAGCCAGGGCCGCAGCAGGCGGTGGAGGATGGCGGCGCGGGCCCGGAACCAGAAATGCTCCCGCTGCACGCGCTCCATCTGGTCGATCAACTCGTCGCGCATGATCCTTCCCTTGACTGGCCGCCAATATCTCAATGCCGGGGCGCTGGTGGGGCCGCCTGGAGCTGCGCGCCCTCCCGCCGTCTGTCGGTGCCTCGTCCACATCGGGCGGACAGGCCACTCCCGCCGCCGACCCCTACCTTTCCATCGGACAATTTGGAGGACGCGTGTCCGACCCCCTGGACGCTGTCGTGGCGCTGCTGGCCGCGCTGCCCGGCCTGCCCCACTGCTTTCATCCATACGCCAGCGGCGACCAGGAGCGCGATGCCCTTCGCCGGGCCAATCTGCGCAGCTATCTGGGGGAGATGATGGCGCGTCGTCCCGTCGCCGCCCTGGTGGGCGAGGCGCCCGGCATCCACGGTTGCCACTGGACGGGCGTACCCTTCATGGGGGAGCGGCTCCTGACCCGCGGACTGGCCCGCCACGGCCTCTTCGGGCCGGACAAGGGCTACCGCTGGACGAGCAGCCACCCGCGGGGGGAGAGCGAAGCCTCGGGCACGATCCTCTGGGGCATCATCGAGGAGTTGCCTGTTGTGCCCTTTGTCTGGAATGCCTTTCCCCTTCATCCCTTTCATGCCGACCGGCCGGCCAGCAACCGCACCCCCACGCCCGCCGAGCTGGCCGCCTGCGCCCACATCCTGCCTATCATGTTGTCCCTTTTCCCCATCGAGCAGGTGGTGGCGGTGGGGCGGAAGGCGGAAGGCCTGCTGGGGGATCTGGGCATCGCGCACCAGGCCGTGCGCCATCCCGCCAACGGGGGGGCTCCCGCCTGCCGGGCGGGCTTGCTGGCGCTGCTGGGCTGATGGCGGTTCCGGACACCAGGGGGTTGGTCCATGGGCGCTGATGGGGAGGAGACACCATGAAGCCACCTGCGAGGCGGAGGGATTCCTTCCCGGCCTTGTGGGTCCATGACGAGGACCTGTGCCGTAAGATGGGATCGACGGTCGTGGCGGCCGGCCTGTGCGGGGTGGATGAGGCGGGCCGCGGTCCCCTGGCCGGACCCGTCGTGGCCGGCGCCGTCATCTTGGGAGGGGATTGCCGACCCGCCGGCCTGAACGACTCGAAAAAAGTGAGTGAGCCGGAGCGGGCGCGTCTGGAGGGTCTCATCCGCGGGCGGGCAGCGGCCTGGGCCACCGGCCGCGCCGAGGTGGAGGAGATCGACCGGCTGGGCATCCTGCCCGCCACCTTCCTGGCCATGCGGCGGGCCGTGTCCGCCCTGGACCGGGAGCCCGGTTTCCTGCTGGTGGACGGGCGGGACTATCCCTTCCACCCGCGTCCGGGACGGGCCATCGTCAAAGGGGACGGCTTGAGCGCCTGCGTGGCGGCGGCGGGCATCCTGGCCAAGGAGGAGCGGGATCGCGAGCTGCGCCGCCTGGACCTCCTCTTCCCAGGCTGGGGTTTCGCCCGCCACAAGGGATACGGGACTTCCGTCCATCTGGCCCTTCTGCGGGAGAGGGGCCGCCTGCCCATCCACCGCCGCAGCTTCCGCCTGCCCTGGGAAAAAGGAGCGGAGCCCCTGCCTTTGGCTTGATCCACCGCACTCCGCATGTTTGCTTGTCAACAGGCGAACCGCCCGCCATCCTCCATCAACCGCCACAGGCCTGGGGTGCATGCCATGACTCACAGCTTCCGTCTTTTCTTGCTGGTGCTGACCCTGGCGGGCCCGGCCCTGGGGCAGCTTCCGGTGGAGACAGGATCCTTCCGCAATTTCATGGGAGGCGTGGAGGCAGCCTGCGCTTACGACAACTGGATCTCCCACATCTCGGAGGGGATCGCCCGGCCGGGCTACAACGTCTACGCGCCCAGCACCCTGGATCCCCAGACCACCGGTTTCGGCTCCTTCGAGGTGCTGCTGGACAATGCCCACGGCAACGCCGTGCTGCAGCTCTTCGCCGACCTGGCGGACAGCCTGCTGCAGGGGCGGGGCGAGGGTGCCCTGGCCCGCCTTCAGGAGGAACCCACCGTCGACTACGAGCTGGTCCTCTTCCAGGACACGGAGACGGGCCGCAGTTTCCACGTCCTGCGGGAGCTGCTGGACCTCAGCTATTTCGATGCCAACAACACCGGCACGGCGGATGACGTGGCAGGATCCTTCCACCATGGCTGGGGCATCTTCGTCTTCGCCATCGACGCGCCACGGCCCCATTGGATGGTCCAGGCCCCCCACCCCAACGACGACTATCCCAGCCCCTACATCGCCACGGAGGTGTTCCTGCAACATGGGGCCGGCCTGCTCATGATCAACGGCGCCGGCCGCGAGGTGGCCTACACGGGCAATCCCGGCGCCTACACCAACGGCGCCTCCCTCTCCGATCCCTCCCGCAATTGCCTGACCCCCTTCGCCACCATCCATGAGCGGACCGTGCTCCACTGGCGCGGCCAGGACCTTTTGGAGCGCACCATCCAGGTGCACACCTACGACGACCTCTCCCACCGGGACCTGAAGAGCGCGGTCCTCTCGGGCGGGCGCACCCGGCGCCTCAACCACGCCCCCATCTACGACACGGGCAATGGCCCCACCGGCCTGCTCAACAACCTGCTCCACCCCGTCCACGCCGCCAACAGCTTCGGCTTCACCCACAACGCGGTGGCCCTGGCCGACTATGTGTCCACCCAGTCCCTCAACACCATCCGCGTGGACGGGGGCCAGGCGGGGCAGGAAATCACGCTCAGCATCTCCCCCGACCTCTGGGGCTGGCCCAACAGCTGCCAGGAGGTGGATTCCCATCCCGCCGGCTTTCCCGATTGCCACACGGACGAGGCGTGGATCCACGCGGAGTTCGACGAGCTGCCCACCATCAGCCACACCCGTGGTTTCAGTTTCTGGTACCAGACCAGCAGCGGCACACCGGTCACCTGGGAAAATTTCAGCCGCAGCCGCACCTACTTCGCGCCCATGTTCGCAGCCTTGGCCCAGGCCGAGGACAGCCTGGCCGCCAGCTTGCCCACGGCGGCGCCCACCGATCCGGCCAACCTGGCGGTGGCGGAAGTGGCGGTGGACGCCCTGCGCCTGACCTGGACACCGCTTTGGAGTTCAAACTTCGAGACCTACGAGCTGCTGGCCGATCCGTCGGGCGTGATCACTCCCGACGCCCTGGTCTTCGATCAGGAGGAGTTCGAGGCCTTCTGCTGGGCGCCCTTGAACTCGGTCTGGGTGGGCGGCCTGGATTACCAGACCACCTATGCCCTGGCCCTGCGCGGGCGCGACCAGGAAGGGCGGATCTCCAACTTGAGCAATGTGGCGACGGGCATGCCCGACGATCTGGAGCCGCCCCTCTTCCAAGCCCGCTACCCGGCCGGCCACAGCCGTTTCTGGGTCCAGCCGGGCGGCGGTCCGGTCCAGGTGCGTGTCTGGGACGAGCATCATCTGGTGGACCTGTCAAGCCTGCAGGTGCGGGTGGACCAGAACGGGAACGGTTCCTACGACGGGACGGAGTCGTGGATGTCCGCTGTCCAGAGTGGCTTCTCCGCCGACACGACGGTCACCGTGGTCGTTCCAGTCTCGGGGACGGGCATCAAGCGGCTGGAGTTCCGCGCCCACGACAACCAGCACGCCATCTATGGGTGTTCGGGGTCGGACGACACCTGTGGCATCGGCGACGACTGGCGGGTGGGCGTGGACGGCACGGCGCCGGCCCTCTTCACCGGGCTGGCCCTGGCCGGGTTGCCCGCCACGGGGAACATCATCCTCTCCTGGCCGGCCCAGAATCCGGACAGCACCTTCCTCACTTACGAGATCGCCCTGGCCCCCGCCCCCTTCTCCAGCTTCAATGATGCCGCCGTGCGCTACACGCGCACCCAGCTTTCCACCTTGGGACAGCCGGCCATCACGGGCATCAGCCTGCCCCCCCAACCCTGGCCGGGCGACAGCCTGTGGATCCGCGCCCGCGCCGTGGACGCGGCCGGCAACCTGGGCGCCGGCTCGGCGACCCTCGCCTTCCGCTACTATTCGAGCAGCTGGTTGGATCTGACCTTGAGCGCCAGCCTGCAGATGCCCACCCTCCAGCTCAGCTGGCAGTGGGAGGCGCTGCGGCCGGGCATGACCGTCAGCGGGTGGTGGCTGCACCAGGTGGAGGATCCCTGGCAACGGCCGGACGATGGCACGCGCCTCTTGTTCACGCTTGAGCCGCAGGCCACGCTGCCCATTGCCGGTCTCATGCCGGGCCGCTTCTTCCGGGTGACGGCCGACCTGCTCTTCCAGGTGGCGGCCCAGAGCGCCGCCGAGGTCGACCAGGCGCCATCGACGGTCCTGCAGGCCGCCTGGGCGCCCCGGCCCTACCTGCCGCCCGGTCCGTCGCTGCCTGAGGACAGCCGATGACAAGCGTCCGGCCTGCTCGGGCGCAGGTCGGCGGCTTTGCTTTGGGCGGCCTTGCATCTTCGCTGGACGAACCCTACTCTTTGGCTCCCCTTTTGTCCGGATTCCCCCGAGGTCGGGTTCCTGGCGCGGGGCGACTGGCATAACTGGAGGAAGCGGAGATGGCCAAGGTCCAGAAGTTCGTCGCCAAGGCGGATGCGCATGATCGGCCGGTGCTCAAGGTGACGATGGAGAAGACCGAGAAGGGCACCTTCAAGGTCAAGAAGGAGATCGTCTACGTGACCAAGGACAACGAGAAGGACATTCTCGGCTGATCCGGCCCTTATCGTTCGAGTGTTCGGGCCTGGAGACAGGCCCTTTTTTTCGATCAGCGAGGTCTTCCCATTGCAATTCAACAAGTTTGCTTACAAGAGAGGTTGAGTTGACAGACATCGATTCAGTTGGTCGACCTTTGTGGGTTACATCGGTTATCAGATGTTGATTCCAAGATCTAATGGGTTTATTGGCAAGATGTTGGCGGGACTGGAATGGAGCTGATGAGTCGGAAGAGATTCATCCTGCTCGTCCTGGACGGGGTGGGTGCCGGTGAATTGCCGGATGCCGCCCTCTTCGGCGATGCGGGAGCCAACACCCTGGGGAATCTGGCCCGCCATCAGGGCGGACTGGCCCTGCCCAACCTGCAGGCGCTGGGACTGGGCAAGATCCTCGAGCTGCAAGGCGTGCCACCGGTGGCCGCGCCCCTCGCCTCCTGGGGGCGGATGGCGGAGAAGTCCATGGGCAAGGATTCCACCCTGGGGCACTGGGAGCTGATGGGCCTGGTGACGTCCACGGCGCTGCCCACTTACCCTCAGGGTTTCCCGGGGGAACTGGTCTCCGCCTGGTGCCGGGCGGCCGGCCTGCCCGGCGTCCTGGGGAACTGCGTCGCCTCGGGCACGGAGATCATCGAGCGCTTGGGCGCCGAGCACCTCGCCACCGGTCGGCCCATCCTCTACACCAGCGCCGACAGCGTCTTCCAGGTGGCGGCCCATGAGGAGGCTTTCGGGCTGGAGCGCCTGCTGGCGGCGTGTCGCATCGCCCGCGACCTCTTGCAGGGCGAGCACGCGGTGGCCCGGGTGATCGCCCGTCCCTTCCTCGGCTCCGCCGGCTCCTTCGCCCGCACGCCCAACCGCCGCGACTTCAGCCTGCCGCCCTGGGCGCCCACCGCCATCGACGCGATGGCCGCGGCCGGGGTGGAGGTGGTCTCCATCGGCAAGATCCGGGACCTCTTCGCCGGAGTGGGCATCGAGCGCGCCCTCGGCGCCAAGGGCAACGATGAGGGGCTGGACCGCCTGGAGGAGCTGCTGGACCAGGGCGGCGACCGGCGGCAACTCATCCTGCTCAACCTGGTGGACTTCGACATGCTGTGGGGCCACCGCCTGGATCCGGCGGGCTTCCGGGGCGGGCTCGAGGCCTTCGACCGCCGCCTCCCCGACCTGCTGGGGCGCTTGGGTGAAGCAGACCTGCTGATCATCACCGCCGACCACGGCAACGATCCCACCGGCAGCTCCACCGACCACAGCCGGGAGTACGTGCCCCTCCTTGCCTATCGGGCCGCTCGGCCAGGCCGGCCCCTGGGCCGGCGCGCCTCCTTCGCCGACGTGGGCGCCACCCTGCGGGAGTGGTTCGGACTGGCGGCTGCGGACGCGGGAGTCTCCTTCCTGGGCGACATGGCCTGAACCCGGTCCCGCCCCCGCGCCGTTCATGGCGGGGCTGCCGCTCGGTCACAGCTTGCAGCGGGCGGTGGGCTGTGGCACATTCCTGACCGGCAACCAGCAGGAGAAGCATCATGACCCTCGGTCCCGTCTCGGCCCATCTGCGCCACCACTTCCGCCACTTCAACGCGGCGGCCCTCATCGACGCCGCCGACGGCTACACGGCCCACCTCGATCAGGGCGGGCGCATGCTGGTCTCCCTGGCCGGCGCCATGAGCACGGCCGAGCTGGGGCTCAGCCTGGCCGGGATGATCCGCCAGGGCAAGGTGGACATCATTTCCTGCACCGGGGCGAACCTTGAGGAGGACCTCTTCAACCTGGTGGCGCACCGTCACTATGTGCGGGTGCCTCACTACCGGGACCTGGCTCCCGCCGACGAGCAGGCCCTGCTTGAACGGCACCTCAACCGCGTGACGGACACCTGCATTCCCGAGGAGGAGGCGATCCGCGTCCTCGAGCGGGCCGTGCTGGAGGAGTGGCAGGGCGCCGACCGCGAGGGGCGCAGCCACTTCCCGCACGAGTTCATGTACCGCCTCATCCGCAGCGGCATGCTGGCCGACCGCTACCAGATCGACCCGCGGGACAGCTGGCTGGTGGCCGCCGCCGAACGCGACCTCCCCATCATCGTGCCGGGCTGGGAGGACAGCACCCTGGGCAACATCTACGCGGCCCACTGCATGAAGGGCGACGTCAAGCGGGTCCACACCGTGCGGACCGGCATCGAGTACATGACTTTCCTGGCCGACTGGTACCGCCGCACCGCCTACGAGCACAGCGTGGGCTTCTTCCAGATCGGCGGCGGCATCGCCGGGGACTTCCCCATCTGCGTCGTGCCCATGCTCGAACAGGACATGGCGGAGGAGAGCACGCCGCTCTGGGGCTACTTCTGCCAGATCAGCGACTCCACCACCAGCTATGGCAGCTACAGCGGCGCCG
Source organism: bacterium (assembly GCA_030685015.1). Taxonomy (NCBI): domain Bacteria; species bacterium. The sequence goes on along the minus strand of JAUXWS010000095.1, from coordinate 50,081 downwards.
TGCCCAACGAGAAGATCACCTGGGGCAAGCTGGGGCTGGACACGCCGCGCTTCATCATCGAGTCGGACGCCACCATCGTGGCGCCCCTCATCTTCGCCCTCGTCCTCAACCAATAGGAGCGGCCATGCAGCTGGGCAGGGTGATCGGCACGGTCTGGGCCACGCGCAAGGACCCCAAGCTGACCGGCATGAAGTTCCTGGTGGTGCGTCACCTGGATTTCGACTACCGGGAGAAGGAGGCCCACACCGTGGCGGTGGACAGCGTGGGGGCCGGCGTGGGCGAGGTGGTGCTGATGGCCGCCGGCTCCAGCGCGCGCCTGACCATCTCCACCGACGGCACGCCGGTGGACACCGTGATCATGGCCATCGTCGACCGCGTGGACTTGGACGGCCCGGCCATGGCGGCGGGCGGGAGATGAAAGATTAGTTTTCGATATCGATATCGATATCGATCCCGATCCCGATCCCGATCCCGATCCCGATCCCGATAGCGATAGCGATAGCGGTAACTGTAACGGTAGCGATCCTGATGGCGACGATGGGAGAGCCATGAATCTGGCGAGAGTGGTGGGCAGGGTCTGGGCCACGCGCAAGGCGCCCGGGCTGGAACAGGCTGCCCTCCTGGTGATCCAGCCCGTGGACGGAGATGGCCGCCCCGAGGGCGCCCTCCTGGCGGCGGTGGACCTGATGGGGTCCGCCCGCGGCCAATGGGTCTACTTCGTGGCTTCCAAGGAGGCGGCCCTGCCCTTGCCGCACGCATTGACACCGGTGGATGCCACCATCGTCGGGATCGTGGATCACGTGGATCGTTGAGGACGGCGGCCGTCCGGCTCAGGTGATGGTCTTCACCAGGACGATGCGCATGCCGCGTTCACTAGTCTCCACCCGCACCTCGTCCATCAAGTGGCGGATGATGAGCAGGCCGCGGCCGGAGATGTCCAGCAGGTGTTCCGGCTCGGTGGGATCAGCCTGAGGCGTGTCGGGCAGGCCGTGGCCCTCGTCGCTGACGCTGAGTTCCAGATAGCGGCCTTGCCGGCAGGGGGCGACGCGCGCATGGAGGCGGACGCTCAGGTCCCGGCGCTGCTGGTTGCCATGGAGGATGGCGTTGTTGGCCGCCTCCGTGCCGGCGATGATGAGATCCCCGGCCTGATCGTCGGTGAGGCCCAGGTCGCTGGCGATGGCGCTGAGGAAGGCCTCGACCAGATCGATGGCCGCCGGGTCCGAGGGGATGCACAGGCTGCGCTCCATGATGGGCAAGAATAGCATTCTTTTCGGGGGCAGGCCCCGGGGCAGCCCCCAACCGCGGAGGTGATCATGCGGATCTTCCAGTTCATCCTGTTGGCCCTGGCGGCCCTGTCCGCGGCCGCGTCCTCCGCCGCCCCGCCGGACGGATTTGACGAGGAATCCTGGATGAAGTCCCATCTGGCGGCCTGGCAGGGCCGGCTCCGGCCGGAGCGGACCGCCCGCTTGGACGACCGCATCGATCTGGCCTGGGTCGACCTCGCCCTGGCGCCCGATCTTGTCACGGGTTTTCTGGCGGGCGAGGCCACCCTCTGCCTGCGCAGCCGGGAGGCCGGACTGCAGGAGGTGGCCTTCGACCTGCACGACAACCTGGCTGTCTCCCAAGTGGAGGGCGCCACCTCCTACAGCCACGCCGGCGATCTTCTGCTCTGCCACTTGCCCCAGCCCCTGGACAGCGGCGCCCAGGTCTGCTTGACCATTCATTACGCGGGCAACCCCGCCAGCGTCGGCTTCGGCTCCTACAGTCTGGGCAGCCACGGCGGGGTGCCCATCCTCTCCACCTTGAGCGAACCCAACGGCGCCCCGTCGTGGTGGCCCACCAAGGACGACCCCGCGGACAAGGCCGACTCGGCCCAGGTGCGCATCACCGTGCCGCTGGGTTTCACGGCCACCTCCAACGGCACGTTGGAGGTGGTGGACACGCTGGGGACGCAGCTCACCTGGCGCTGGCGGGAACGGCACCCCATCGCCACCTATCTCCTGTGCATGACGGTCACCAACTTCGTCGCCATCCACGACCAGTACATGGGGCTGGACGGCAGCCCCATGCCGGTCGTGCACTACGTGTGGCCCGAGCATCTGGCCAACGCCACCGAGGACTTCAACGTGACCGTGCCCATGATCGGCTTCTTCGCCTCGCGCTTCGGCGAGTACCCCTTCCTCGACGAGAAGTACGGCCACAGCATCTTCACCTGGGGCGGCGCCATGGAGCACCAGTGCAACACGAGCTACGGCCAAGTGCTCATCCGTGGCGACCATGCCTACGACTACATCGTGGCCCACGAGCTGGCCCATCAGTGGTACGGCGACCAGGTCACCTGCGCCGCCTGGGAGGACATCTGGCTCAACGAGGGCTTCGCCACCTACGCGGAGGCGCTGTGGAAGGAACACCTGGGCGGGCACGCCGCCCTCGTCCAGCACATGACCACCCGCTGCTTTGTCACTGATCCCAGCGGCCCCATCTATGATCCGCCCTCCACTTTCAACGCCAACACGGTCTACCGCAAGGGTGCCTGGCTGCTGCACATGCTGCGCGGCCAAGTGGGGGACAGCGCTTTCCTCCCCCTGCTGCACGACTGGGCGCAGGGGCCCTTCTCCTATGGCTCGGCCCACGTGGCCGACTTCACGGCCCATGCCGCCGCCTACACCGGGCGCGATCTGACGGGGCTGTGGAACGGCTACCTCTACGGTACGAACCGCCCCAACTATCGATGGGACTGGCGGGCGCGCACTGTGGGCGGATTGCCCGTCTGCGAGCTGCGTGTGCGGCAGAACCAGGCGGAGCCGCCCTTCGACCTGTGGCTGCCCTGGCGCATCACGGCGGGCGGGAGCCTGGATCGCCAGGTGCGCAACCACCTGCGCCTGCAGGGCCATGTGGTGGTGACGGGGCAGGCGCCCAGCGCCGTCCAGCTGGATCCCGACGACTGGATCCTGGAGACGAAGGGTCTGGCCAACTGGAACGGGGCCCTGCGGCACCTCGCCTTGCTGGCCCGCCACGCCGACGGTGCCGTTCCCGCCCCGGGCCTGGTGCGGGCGCGCTGCGGGACAAGCCCCGGCGCCGGCGACTGGCGGCCTGGCCAGGAGCAGGGCGTGGTGGCGCTGGAACTGCGGGAGCTGGCCCCCGCCTGGAACGACGGCGACAGTCTGTGGATCGAGTTGGAGGGCCTGGACCCGGGCCGACCCGCCGAGCGGCTCGCTTTCGCCCTGGCGCCCGGCAGCTCTGATTGGCAGGATCTGGGCCTGCGCCAGTTGCAGACCCTGGCCGCGCCGGTGACGACGGCGACGTGGACGGCGGCAGGCCTGCGCCTGGAGTGGGCGGCTGTCCCCGGCGCCTGGGCCTATCGGGTGGAGGCCGCCGACGAGCCCTGGCCCCAGCTCTGGCAAAGCCTGGGCGAGACGACGGGGACGGTGTGGCAGGAGGCGCCGGTCCAGGAGCGCCGCTGCTACCGGGTGGTGGCCCTCACCTTGCCTTGAACCAGACCATGTCGATCAGAAACAGGGACGGAGTACGGAGCATGACCTGGATGGCACCTTGTCGCGGGGCGGAATTCCGGCCGGGGCCCTTGCCGGCCGGGATGGCGTCCGGCTGCGGCGGGCCTGACTCCCGCCGCTTTGACCAGGGGCGGCAGGGAGTGGCGGGGCGATGATCCAGTTGACCCGCCTCGCCGTCCGTTTCCCCGACAAGGTGCTCTTCGAGGACCTCAGCTGGCGCATCCTGCCCGGCCAGCGCATCGGCCTGGTGGGGGACAACGGGGTGGGCAAGACCACCCTCATGCGCATCCTGGCCGGCGAGCGGGAAGCGGACGAGGGGCAGCTGCACCTGGCGCCCCGCATGCGTGTCGGCTACCTCTCGCAGACCTTCAGTTTCTCCTCGGACCTGCCGCTGCTGGAACTGGTGCTGGAGGCGGCCGGCGACGTCCGCCAAGTTGAGCGGGAGATCGCCGAGACCCGCCTGGCCCTGGCCGGCCTGGGGGATGATGACGAGGATCAGCCCGCCCTGCTCGCCCACCTGGGCCATCTGCAGGAGCGCTTCGAGCACGCGGACGGCTGGCGCCTGGATTCCGAGGCGCGCCGCATCCTGCAGGGCCTGGGCTTCACTCCCCTGGACGCCGAGCGGCCCCTCAGCCAGTTCAGCGGCGGATGGCAGATGCGCGCCGCCATGGCCCGCCTCCTCCTCGCCGCCCCCGACCTGCTGCTGCTGGACGAACCCACCAACCACCTGGACACGGACGCCCTCGAATGGCTGGAGCGCTTCCTGCGCTCCTACGACGGCACGGTCATCACCATCAGCCACGACCGCTTCTTCCTTGACCGCACGGTGACGCAGGTGGCCGAGATCGCCCGCGGCCGGCTCACCCTCTACCAGGGCAACTACAGCCGCTACCGCGAACTGAAGGAGGAGCAGCAGGCCCGGCGCGCCGCCGAGGCGGAGCGGATGAAGGGGCGGATCGAGGAGATGCAGCACTTCATCGAGCGATTCCGCTACAAGTCCACCAAGGCCCGCCAGGTGCAGAGCCGCGTCAAGCAGCTGGAGAAGCTGGCATTGCCCGAGGTGGAGCGGGAGGAGCGGGGCGTCCACTTCCGCTTCCCGGCCTGCGAGCGATCAGGCGACGTGGTGCTGGAGTTGAGGGGCCTGGCCATGGACTACGGCCAGGGACCTGTCTTCCGCGACCTGGACCTGCTCCTCAAGCGGGGCGAACGCGTGGCTCTGACGGGGCCGAACGGGGCGGGCAAGTCCACCCTGGCCCGCATCATCTCCGGGCTGCAGCAACCCTCCGCCGGCCAGGTCCGCTTGGGACACAAGGTCCAGCTGGACGTCTACACCCAGGAGGTGGAGGACCAGATGGACTCCCGCCGCACGGTCCTGGAGGAGCTGGCCAGCCACAACCAGGGTCTGGGCCAGACGGAGCTGCGCAGCCTGCTGGGGGCCTTCCTCTTCGGCGGCGACTCCGTCTTCAAGCGGGTCGAGGTCCTGTCCGGCGGCGAGAAGAGCCGCCTGGCGGTGGCGGGCATCCTGCTTGACAAGTGCAATTTCCTCGTGCTCGACGAACCGACCAACCACCTGGACCTCAAGGCCAAGGACATGCTGCAGCAGGCCCTCTCCTCCTTCGCCGGGACGGTCCTGGTGGTCAGCCACGACCGCTACTTCCTGGACAGGGTCGTCACGCGGGTGCTGGAGCTGCGCCAGGGCCGCCTGCTGGACCGGCCCGGCAGCTACAGCGAGTTTGTCGCTTGGCGCGACGAGCTGGAGCGGCAGGAGGCGGGGGAGACGGCGCGCCGGGCGGGCGCGCGCGCGACGCAGGCGGCCTCCGAGGGAAGCCCGGCCGCCCGTCCGCGCGGCCGCGAGGAGCGCAAGGCGGCCACCGAGGAGAAGATCCGCCGGGGCCGCCTGCTGCGCGAGGCGGCCGGCCGGGCGGAGGAGTTGGAGGCGGAGATTGCCCGCCGCGAGGCCCGCCTGTTGGAGCTGGAGCAGGCCCTGGCCCGCGAGGAGATCTGGAACGATTCAGAGAAAATGAAACAGGCCTCCACCGAGTACGCCCGGGTCCGTGAGATCGTCAAGGGGCTTTATCCGCGCTGGGAGAAGGCGCTGGCCGAACTGGAGGAGGTCCGCGCCGTGCTGGAGGCGGAGCAGGTGGCGCGGCCGGGAGTGGATCAATCAAGGGGGATGGCATGAAGCGCGTGATCCTGGGCATCTTCATCGGCCTGCTGCTGGCCTTGGGCCTGCTGGTGGGCGGCATCTGGGGGCTGGTGCGCCTGGCCGGCCGCGGCGAGCTGGAGGTGCCGTCCCAGGCCCTCCTCGTCCTGGACTGGAGCGGTTCCCTGCCAGGGCATCAGATCAGCCCCATGGACGCCAACCTGGGCACGCCGGTCACCCTCAGCCGGGTGACCGAGGCGATCCGCCAGGCGGCGTCGCGGCCCGAGATCCAGGCCCTCCTCATCGACCGCCACCTCGAATTGCCCCGCGAATACCTGTCCGAACTGGATGCCGCCGTGGCGGAGTTCCGCCGCCAGGGCAAGCCCGTGCTCGCCCACAGCGAGCTGGGCATCGGCACCTCCTATCTGGCGGCCTGTCTGGCGGACGAGGTGGCGCTCAGCCCCTCCGTCTCGGGCGGACTCGTCCTGCCCGGACCCCGCGTCAGCCTGACCTACATGGCCGATGGCTTGGCCAAACTGGGCATCAAGGTCCACGTCCTCCATCAGGGCGAGGCCAAGGGCTTCGGCGAACAGTACGCCCGGCAGGAGATGAGCGCCCCCGTGCGGCAGAACCTGGGCGGGCTGGTGGACGATCTGCTGGCCGAGGAGCTGCGCTGGGTGGGCAGCCGGCGCGGAGTGGACGCCGCCCTGCTGCACGCGGAGCTGGTCCGGCCGGAGCGCCTCTGGCTGACGCCCCAGGAAGCGGTCGAGTTGGGTCTGGCCGACACGCTGCTCAGCCGCCCGGCCTGGGAGGATCGGCTGGAGGAACGATTCCCTGGCGCGCGCCGGCTTTCCCTGAGCAGCTGGATCTCCTCGCGCCGGATGATGCCCACCCCCGGCCGCGACCTCACCCCTGACGTGGACAACCACATCGCCGTCCTTTGGGCGGAGGGGAGCATCGTGCCCGGGATCTCCGAGAGCGCCCAGGTCCAGATCCAGTCCCGCGCCATGATCGAGGCGATCCGCGCCCTGGCCGAGGCGGACGCCGTGCAGGCCGTCGTCCTGCGCGTGGAATCGCCCGGCGGCAGCGCCCTGGCCGCCGAGGAGATCTACCAGGAGCTGGTGAAGCTGGGGGAGCGCAAGCCCCTCTGGGTGTCCGCCGGACCGGTGGCCGCCTCTGGCGGCTATTATCTGGCCGTGCCGGGGCGTCAGCTGTGGATCAGCCCCTTCAGCGTGGTGGGATCCATCGGCGTGGTGGGCCTGCTGCCGGACTTGTCCGCCGGCGCCAAGCGCCTGGGCCTCAATCCCCAGGTCGTCGCACCGCTGCCCGCCGCCCGCCTGGGCAACCTGGGACACCCGGTGGAGGCTGCCACCCTGGCCGCCATGGAGAGCCGCATGGCGCTCATTTACGGCGAGTTCCGCTCCCGCGTGCTGGCGCACCGTCCCTTCAGCGAGGAGCAGTTGGCGCCACTGGCCGGTGGACGAGTTTGGGCGGGCCGTCGCGCCGTGGAGCTGGGCCTGGCCGACCACTTGGGCAACCTCCAGGATTGCCTGGGTTCCCTCCAGGCCGAGCTGGGAGGCCGGGACCTGCCCGTGCGCCACTATCCCCGGCAGAAATCCTTGCTGACCTTGCTGATGGAGGGGAGCCTGCGGCCGCGCGACCTCCTGCCGGGAGCGGCCCTCGGCCCTGCCGTGCAGGCGCTGGGCGGCGGCGACCTGGTCAGCGTCCTGGAGCGGGAACCGGCCCGCCTGGCCGATCCGCGCTGGAGCCTGCGCGCCGAGCTGCCCCTGCGCCTGGAATAGGGGGCGAAGGGGATCAAGACTTTTTCGCGCCTGTCGATATGAGACCCGACGCCGCCGCCGGCCAGGGAGGACTAGCGGGGCCGGGGGAGCAAATGCGGGGCGGCCGTGGAAACTCGACAGGTCATATCCCATGCCTCGGGCGCGAACCAGATCATCTTTTTCGACGATCGCCGCCTGGTGCTGGGACTTGGCCAGGTCATGCTGCCCCTGACCCAGCGCTCCCTCGGACGGCTCTCCGAGCTGATGCTGACTGTCGCCCGCGACTTCGAGCGCCACGCCCGGGACGGCCGTGTCTACATCCACGGGGACACCTTCGTCCTCCGCCTGACCCAGGTCGAGTTCTTCGACCTGCTGTCCGTTGTCAGCCAGGCCCTGGGCTGGCTGCACTCCCGCCAGCAGGGGCTGCCCAGCTGAAGGGCCGACGCCGGGCGGACCATCCCTGTATCACAGCCAGCTTGTTCACGGAGGCCGATTTCGCTACTCTCAGGCCTGCCGGGAAAGCGAGGGCGCGTGAAGGAGGAAGCATGTCCGGACATTCCAAATGGTCCACCATCAAGCGGAAGAAAGGTGCCCTGGATGCCAAGCGCGGCAAGATTTTCTCCAAGCTGATCAAGGAGATAACCGTCGCGTCGCGCATCGGGGGCGGGGACGAGGACGCCAATCCGCGCCTGCGTCTGGCCTTGATCAAGGCCCGGGCCAGCAACATGCCCTCCGCCAACATCGAGCGGGCCATCGCCAAGGGCACGGGCGAGGCTGACGGCGTGCACTACGAGGAGATCACCTACGAGGGTTACGGCCCCGGCGGCGTGGCCTTCATCGTCGAGTGCATGACCGACAACCGCAACCGCACGGTGGGCGAGGTGCGCCACGCCTTCTCCCGCAACAACGGCAACATGGCCGAGAACGGCGCGGTCTCCTGGAATTTCGAGCGGGTGGGCTTTGTGAGCGTGGCCAAAGGCGCCACCAGCGAGGACGACCTGATGATGATGGTGATGGACGCCGGCGCCGAGAGCATCGAGGACGGCGAGGACGTGTGGGAGATCTACTCGGCGGTGGACGCCATGGAGGCCGTGCGCCAGGCCGTCCTGGACCAGAGACTCGAGGTCAAGGAGTACAGCCCCACCCTCAAGGCCAAGACCCTGTGCAAGGTGGAGGCGGAGGACGCCCGTCGCATCATGAAGCTGATCGACGCCCTGGAGGACCTGGACGATGTCCAGGAGGTCACCACCAACTTCGACGCCGACGAGGCCGTGATGGCCGGCCTCGAATAGGCGCCGGCATGCGCGTGCTGGGCATCGACCCGGGCCTGGCCCGCACGGGCTACGGCCTGGTGGACGGCATCGGCGGCCGCCTGCGCAGCATTGATTACGGGGTCATCACCACGGCGGGGGACTTCCCGGACCGCCTGGTCCAGTTGTTTCGGCGCGTGTCCGAACTGGTGGCCCTCCATTCCCCCGACGCCCTGTCCATCGAGCAGGTCTTCAAAGGTCCCAATGTGCTCTCCCTGGTCAAGCTCGCCCATGCCCGCGCCGCGGCCATCCTGGCCGCCGGCCAGCGGGGGCTGCCCGTCGCCGAGTACACGCCCATGCAGATCAAGCGGGCCGTCACCGGCCACGGCGGCGCCGACAAGACCCAGGTCAACTTCATGATCACCCAGGTGCTCGGACTGGGCCAGCCCCCCCGCCCCCTGGACGCCAGCGACGCCCTGGCCGCCGCCATCTGCCACCTCAACCGCGCCGGCCGTCCGCTGCCGGCGGGACGCTGACATGTACGAGTACCTGCGCGGCCGGGTCGAGCAGCTGACCCCCACCCAGGTGGTGCTGGAGGCGGGCGGCGTGGGCTGGGACCTGGCCTGCAGCCTCAACACCAGCCGCCGCCTGGAGCGGGGCGCCGAAGCGCGCCTCTGGGTCCATTTGTTGGTGCGCGAGGATCTGCTTGCCCTGGTCGCCTTCCACAGCAAGGGTGAGCGCGAACTCTTCCGCGACCTGATCTCCGTGGCCGGGGTGGGTCCCAAGGTCGCCCTCGCCGTCCTGTCCGGCCTGGAGGAGCAGGATCTGCTGGAAGTCGTGCGCAGCGGCCAGGTGGAGCGGCTCACCCGCGTGCCGGGGATCGGACGCAAGATCGCCGAGCGCCTTCTGCTGGAATTGAAGGATCGCTTCGAGAAGCGCCACGGTCCCGCCGGGGCCGGGGGCATAGTCGCCCTGCCCGCTTCCCCGGCCGGGGCCGATGAGCCGCGGCGGCAGGCCCTGGAGGCCCTCCTCGCCCTTGGGTTCAAGCCGGCCCCGGCTGAACTGGAGCTGGGCAAGGCCCTGGCGCGCTGGCAGTCAGGTGGCGGCGAGGGCGAGCCGGCGGTGGAGGCCTGGCTGCGGCTGGTGCTGCAAAAATAGAGGCATGGCATGGCCGACTTCGAGGATGACTCCCGCATCATCTCCACCGCCCTCGCCCCGGAGGACCACCAGGAGGGCGCCCTGCGCCCGGAGCGCCTGGACGATTTCGTGGGCCAGGAGCGGCACCGGGAAAACCTGCGCGTCTTCATCGAGGCGGCCCGCCAGCGCGGCGAGGCCCTCGACCATTGCCTCTTCCATGGTCCGCCCGGCCTGGGCAAAACCACCCTCGCCCACATCCTGGCCCGCGAACTGGGCAGCCAGATCCGTGTGACGAGCGGTCCCGTCCTTGAGAAGCCGGCCGACCTGGCCGGCCTCCTCACCAACCTGAACGACCGCGACATCCTCTTCGTCGACGAGGTCCACCGCCTGGGCAAGGTGGTGGAGGAGTACCTCTACCCGGCGATGGAGGACTTCCGCCTGGACATCCTGCTCGATCGAGGCGCCGCCGCCCGCAGCGTGCAGCTGGGCCTGCCCCGTTTCACCTTGGTGGGCGCCACCACCCGCGCCGGCCTGCTCTCCAGCCCCTTGATGGCCCGCTTCGGCATCGTCGTCCACCTGGAGCACTATTCGCAGGAGGAGCTGGCCACCATCCTGGCCCGCAGCGCCCGCCTGCTCGAGATCGACCTGGCGCCCGAAGCGGCCCTGGAGCTGTCCGGCCGCTGCCGGGGAACCCCCCGCATCGCCAACCGCCTGCTGCGCCGCCTGCGGGACTTCGCGCAAGTGAAGGGGGAGGGACGGGTCACGCTGGACATCGCCCGCTACGGCCTCGAGCGGCTCGAGGTGGACGAGGCCGGTCTCGACCGCCTGGACCGGCGCTTCTTGGGCATCCTCATGGAGCACTTCCAGGGCGGGCCGACGGGCCTGGGCACCCTGGCCGTCGCCCTGGGCGAGGAGGAGGACACCTTGGAGGAAGTGCTGGAGCCCTTCCTGGTCAAGGAGGGATTCCTGCAGCGCACGCCGCGCGGTCGCGTGGCCACGCCCAAGGCCTGGACCCACCTGGGTCTCGGCCCCCGCCCCTCGTCCGGCGAGGCGCTCCTGCCCTTCTGAGACGGCCGGCCCGGACGGAATGGGCGGCCGCGGGCGGTCGGCGGCTCGCTGTTGGGGGAGTCTTTGGGATAAATGCTTTAGCACTGTATGTGACGGCTTGTAGGATCCACAAATCGACCATTCACTTCACGCCGCTTCGCAATCCTTACCTTGATCCGCCGTTGTTCGCCTGCCGGAGGCCGTCCGGCGCGCTTTGCCCGCCCGTGTCGGGGCGGGAGGAGCCAAGCAAGGAAGCAGCCATGCGTCTCTCCGACTTCAAGTACCCCCTGCCTGAGAAGCTGATCGCCCAGGAGCCGCTCAAGGAGCGCGACAAGTCCCGCCTGCTGGTGCTGGACCGCGCCAGCGGACAAGTGGAGCACCGCCTCTTCAAGGACATCGTGGAGTTCTTCGGCGAGCACGACGTGCTGGTGGTCAACGACACGCGCGTGGTCAAGGCCCGCATGACGGGCTACAAGGAGAAGACCGACGCCGAGATTGAAGTCTTCCTGCTACGCGAATTGAACGAGAACATGTGGGAGATCATGGTCAAGCCGGCGCGCAAGGTGCGCATGGGCAACACCATCACCCTCCAGGAGGGGATCACCTGCGACATCATCGACAACACCACCTCCGGTGGCCGGGTGGTGCGCGTCAATTATGACGGGGACTTCCACAAGATCATCGACAAGTACGGCACCGTGCCCTTGCCGCCCTACATCAAGCGCACGCCGGACAAGAAGGACGAGAAGAACTACCAGACCCTTTTCGCCAACGAGGAGAGGGTGGGAGCGGTGGCCGCCCCCACGGCCGGACTGCATTTCACCAAACGCCTGCTGGGCCGCCTGGAGAGGAAGGGCGTGGCCGTCGTTCCCATCACCCTCCATGTCAGCCTGGGCACCTTCCGGCCTGTCAACGTGGAGGATCTCACCCGCCATCGCATGGACAGCGAGCACTACATCGTGACCCGCGAGACGGCGCGCGCGGTCAACGACCGCATCAAACTGGGCGGCAAGGTGTGGGCGGTGGGCACCACCGTGGCCCGCACCCTGGAGACCGTGGCGCGCTTCAACGGCGGCATAAATCCGGACAAGGGCTGGACGGACAAGTTCATCTACCCGCCCTACGAATTCAAAGTGGTGGACCGGCTCATCACCAATTTCCACCTGCCCTCCAGCACCCTGCTCATGCTGGTCTCGGCCTTCGCCACGCGGGACCAGATCATGGCCTCCTACAAGGCCGCCATCAAGGAGAAGTACCGCTTCTTCAGCTATGGCGACGCCATGCTCATCCGGTGAGCGGCGCCCCGGGCAGACCCGCCCGCGTCGCCATCGTGGTGACGGCGGGGGGCAGCGGCCGCCGCATGGGGGGCAATGGACCCAAGCAGTTCCAACCCCTGGCCGGCCGCCCCGTGCTGGCCCACTCCCTCGCCGCCGCCCTGGACTTCGGAGCGGAGGCCCATCCCGCGGTGGAGCTTGTCTCCCTCTTGTTGACCCATCCGCCCGCCCATGGGGAACCCACTCGGCAGGTGATGGAGGAGGTTCTGAGGGCGGACCGGTGCCTGGCCCCGGGCTTCCAAGCCCGCTGCCTGGCCGGCGGTGCCACACGCCAGGAAAGCGTGCGGCTCGCGTTGGAGGCGCTGCCCGCCGATCTGGATGCCGTCTTCGTGCATGACGGTGTTCGTCCCCTGGCCACCGCCGCCCTGTATCATCGGCTGTGGGAGGCCCTGCGCCGGGAGGATCAAGCGGTGGGTGCCGTGCCCCTGCGCGTCTCGGACGATACGCTGAAGGAAGTGGAGGCCGGCGGCGGCTGTCTCCGCGTGGCGCGCACGGTGGATCGAGAGCGGGTCGTGGCCGTGCAGACGCCCCAGCTCTTCCGCTGGCCCGATTTGCTGGAGTGGCATCGACTGGCCGCGCGGGAGGGCTTCACGGGGACCGACGACGCCTCGCTGGCCGAGCGGCATGCGCCCGGGCGGACGGTGCTGGCGGTCGAGGGCGGACGGCGCAACCTGAAGATCACCCGCCGGGAGGATCTGGCCATGGCCGAATGCTGGCTGCGTGAGGACAAGGATTCCGGCCCCGGCCTTCGCGTCGGCCAGGGTTTTGATGTCCACGCCTTCGCCGACGGGCCTCCCCTCGTCCTGGGTGGAGTGCCCCTGCCCGGCGAGCGGGGCCTGGCCGGGCACAGCGACGCCGACGTGCTGCTGCACGCCATCACCGACGCCCTGCTGGGGGGGGCGGCGCTGGGCGACATCGGCTCCCACTTCCCGGATGCGGACGAGCAGTGGCGGGGGGCGGACTCCTGGGACTTGTTGCGGGAGGTCGGACAGCGGGTGCGGGCCGCGGGCTTCCGGCCGGTCAACGTGGATGCCACCGTCATCTGCGAGCGGCCCAAGGTGCGGCCCCACGTCGGGGCAATGCGGGTCCGCATCGCCGCCGCCCTGGACCTGGCGGTGGAGTGTGTCAATGTCAAGGGCACGACCACGGAGGGACTGGGCTTCACCGGACGGGGCGAGGGGATCGCCGCCCAGGCCGTCGTCCTGCTGTCGCCAGCCGCCCCGGACAAAATCTAGGCGCGACAGTCGCGACTGCCGCGCCCAGAGTGCCGCGCGAATCGTGGAGGTCTTCGCGCTATCCCGCGGTTGGCCCACCACGGGGCGAATCGCCACCGTCGCCTTCGGCCAAAGGCTTCGGCCCTCGATTCGAGACCACTATCGGAACCTGGGAAAAAAGCTTGAGGCCCTTTCGCAGATTTTCCGACGCAGGCTCTACCGCCCGCCCTTGGCTTCGTTGTCACCCGCCGCCACCAGCCCCTCCACCTGGGCGTAAAGCTCGTCGAGGTCGACCTGTCCGCTCCAGCGCTTGAGCAGTCGCCCCTTGTGGAAGAGAAGGACGGTGGGCGTGCCACGCACCTTGAACTGGCTGACCGTGCCGCCGTTGGTCTGGGCATTGGCCCGCGCCAGGCGCAGGCGGTCGGGGAAGTCGTCGCGCAGTTGGTAAAGCAGACCGGACACGGTCCGACAGCCGCTTCACGTGTTGGAATAGAACTCGGCGATGACGGGCCTGCTTTCCTGTTCAACCACCAGCTCCAGCATGCCGTCGCGCAGCTCGTCCGGGCGGCCGTCCAGGCCGATCAGCTTTTTCAGGAAGCGCATGGTCTCGACTCCTCCATTTGCCTGGGCTCATCGCAATCGGCTGCTGGAAACATGGTGAAGCCGGGGCAAAGTCCTGCCACGGCTGGCCCATGCCGGACAGGGGGCTGTGCCAGTCAGAAGTTGTTGACGATGAGGGGTGCAAGGGCGGGGAGGGGCGGCCTTCGACAGCTTTTTCTCACGGGCTTCCTCCTTTCCGCGAAAATGGCAGCGTGTTCAGGGATCTTTTGAGAGCAACCAGCATTGGCCCCGGGCGGGAGGGGGGTGGTGGGAGGGAGACACCATCATTTCGGAATTCGGCATGACAATCCTCTGCCGCCAATCGGGCCTGGGCCTTTGCTGGACGTCGCGCCCAGGTCGAGATGGGATTCGTGGACTTTTCGCAGCGAGACATGGTGGCATGTGTCCGAGCGCTGCGCAGAGCGGGCCGAGTGGGATGGAGTGAAGAGCCCAGCGGGCAGGTCCGACAGCTGCAGGCCCCCATGGACGAAGGGGTGCCGGTGATGGGAGCGGGGCCGGACAGGTCAGGCGTCGTAGCGTCCGCCTTCCCGGCATGGGACCGGTTGACGCCCTGTCCGCGCTCACCAGGCCCTCGTCCGGGCGCTCCCATCTGCTACCTTGTGGCGGAAACAGGTCGATGCCTCGAAGGCGCGGACCCACAAGCACTTGGACATCCCCATGGACATCATCGGCCACATCGCCGATCAACTTGGCCTGAAACTCCAACAGGTGCAGCAGGCCCTGGCCCTCCTGGCTGAAGGCAACACCGTCCCGTTCATCACCCGCTACCGCAAGGAGGCGACCGGGGGACTTGACGAGGAGGAGCTGCGCCGCATCCAGGAGCTTGAAGCGTCCCTCCGCGGGTTGGATGACAGGCGGCAGGTCATCCTGCGCAGCATCGCGGAGCAAGGCCTGCTGGACGACCAGCTGCGGGCGGCGCTGGAGGCCTGCACACGCCTGGTGGAGCTGGAAGACCTCTATCTGCCTTTCCGGCCCCGCCGCAAGACCCGCGCCAGCGAGGCGCGGCGGCGCGGCCTGGCGCCGCTGGCCGGCTTGATGCTGGCTGACGCCACCGGACTGGACGGGTGGCTGGAGGCCTTCTGCCGGACCCCTGGGGCGGACGAAGAGGTGGCTGGCCGGACCCTGGGCCTGGAGGAGGCGCGCTTGCTGCGCCAGGCCGGTCGAGACGCGCAGGTGGCCGCCTTCTGCGGGGGACCGGAAGTGCCGGGCGCCGCAGAGGCCCTGGCCGGCGCCCGGGACATCCTGGCGGAGTGGCTGACCGAGCAGGCGCCCTTGCGCACCGACCTGCGCCATGCCGGGGCACGGCACGCCGTGCTGCGCTCCCGCCTGCGCGACGAATCCCATCCGGAGGCACCCAAGTTCCGCCTCTATGCCGCCTTTGCCGAGCTGTTGCGCGACCTGCCCCCCCACCGCGTGTTGGCCCTCAACCGGGGGGAGAAGCTGGGCGCCCTGCAGCTGACCCTCGATTGGACAGCCGCCTCGCCCCTGGACCGGATCGCCGCCCGCCTGCTCAAGAAGCCCGCCTCGGCCTGGCGGCAGGAGGTCCTGGGCGCCTTGGCCGACGGTCTCGAGCGCCTGCTGTTGCCCTCCCTCACCCGGGAGCTGCGCGAGGAGAAGACCCGGGAGGCGGAGGGGCACAGCCTGGACCTTTACGCCGCCAACCTGCGCCAATTGTTGTTGCAGCCGCCGCTGACGGGGCGCCGGGTGATGGGCATCGATCCCGGCTACCGCAGCGGATGCAAGGTGGCGGTGGTGGACGCCACGGGCGCCCTCCTGGCCGGCGAGGTGATCCATCCCCATGCCCCGCTGCTCAAGCAGACCGAAGCGCGCGCCACCCTCCTTGAGCTGGCCCGGCGCCATGGCGTGGAGGTGGTGGCCATCGGCAACGGCACAGCCAGCCGCGAGACGGAGGAACTGGTGGCGGAGTGGATCGCCGAGAACCGCTTGTCCATCCGCTATGCCGTGGTGAGCGAAGCCGGCGCCAGCGTCTACTCGGCCAGCCCGGAGGCCCGGGACGAGTTTCCCGGGCTGGAGGCCGCCCAGCGGGGCAACATCAGCATCGCGCGGCGCCTGCAGGATCCCCTGGCCGAACTGGTCAAGATCGATCCCCGCAGTCTGGGGGTGGGCCAGTACCAGCATGACGTGGATCCGCGCCGCTTGGGCGAACGCCTGGACGCGGTGGTGGAATCCTGCGTCAATGCCGTGGGAGTCGATCTCAACACCGCCTCGGGCAGCCTCCTGCGCCATGTCTCGGGCTTGAACTCCCGCACCAGCCGGGCGGTGGTGGCGTGGCGGACGGCCCATGGGTCCTTCCGCCGCCGCGAGCAGCTGCGCGAAGTGGCCGGCATCGGCCCGGCCGCCTTCCGGCAATGCGCCGGCTTTCTGCGCATCCGTGACGGGCTGGATCCGCTGGACAACACGGGCGTGCACCCCGAGAGCTACGAGGCGGTGCGCCGTCTTTTTGCCCGGCAACAGGTGCCCCTGGAGGATCCCGCCGCCCTCGCCGCCTCGGTCGAGGCGGAATTCGGCGACAGTGAGGGCCTGCAACGCCTGGCCGGCGAGTTGGAGCTGGGCCTGCCCACCCTGGTCGACATCCTGGCCGAGCTGCGCAAGCCCGGGCGCGACCCCCGCCAGGACTTGGACCCCCCCTTGCTGCGGGGCGGCATCCTGCGCCTGGAGGATTTGAAGGCCGGCATGGTGGTGGAGGGGACGGTGCGCAACTTGGTGGATTTCGGCGCTTTCGTCGATGTGGGCGTGAAGACGGAGGGGCTCATCCACGTCTCCCAGCTTAGCCACACACGGGTGCGCCATCCCATGGACCTGCTCAAGGTGGGGCAGCGGGTGCGGGCCGCCGTGCTGGAGGTGGACCTCGCCCGGGGACGCCTCGCCCTGTCCCTCAAAGCACTGGAGGAGAATCCGCGGGCCACGCGCGGGTCGCAGCGGGAGCGGCCAGGCGCGGCCAGCCAGCCCCGGCGCGAAGGGAAGCCGGCCCCCGGCAGTCTGGCGGAGCACTGGCATCCAGCGCGGCGGGGCAAGCCGTGAGGGCGCGGCGCCGCTGGCCGGACCTCGTCCAGGGCTTGCTGATCTGCCTGATGATCGGCACGCTGGGCTGCCGCCGGACCATGGTGCGACCGGAACGCCTGGACGAGGCGGACATGCGCGCCTGGATCGGCGACAACTTCGCCGCGCTGGAGGGACTTGAGCAGTCCTGGCGCGGCGTGTACGAGGAGGGCGGGCAGCGCATCCCCTTCCGGCTCGACCTCTGGTGGAACGCCGACAGCACGCGGCTCAGCCTGCTCAGTCCCTTTGGCGGAGAGCTGGCCGTCCTGCGCTGCCGGCCGGACGCGGTGGGCGCCGCGCCCGGCGCCTCGCTGGGAGGCTGGCTCTCGCGGGCGGCCCGCCTGCTGGAGGACGAGGACCTGGGTGGCCTGCTGGACCTGGGCGCCGGTTGGCTGGCCGACAGCCGGGGAGCGGGCGTCGAGGTGGACCTGAAGGATCCCGCCCTGGCCCCCCTCCTGGCCCTGATTGGCGCCCAGCTGCCCGGACACCTGCTGGCGGGCGGCCTGTGCCGCCGCGAGTCGCTGGCGCCCTGGTTGTGGGGCGAATGGCTGCCGCCGGCGGAAGCGGTGTGGCGGCCCGCCGATCGTCAGTTCGTCCAGGCGGCCCCCTGGCGCGTCCATCCCCGCGTCGGGCTGGTGGAACGGGCCGAGCGCGAGGGCTGGGTGATGGAGCTGGACGAGTTCGAGCGGACGGACGGCATCTGGCTGGCGGGGCGCCTGCGGCTCGGCACACCGGACGGGGCGCGACGCCTGACC
Source organism: bacterium (assembly GCA_030685015.1). Taxonomy (NCBI): domain Bacteria; species bacterium. Next base: position 32,227 of record JAUXWS010000095.1, on the reverse strand, counting down.
CTGCAGAACCGGGGCCGACGCGTCCATGTGACACAGGGAGGCAAGTGATGGTGGCGCAGATCAGCGTCGTGGTGCCGCTGTTCAACGAGTGCGAGTCCCTCGAGCAGCTCTGCACGGGCATCCTGCAGGCCTGCGCCCCCCTGGGCCTGCCCTGCGAGATCATCGCCGTGGACGACGGCTCGACGGACGGCTCGCTCGACGTGCTCAAGCGGCTGCGCAGCCGGGATCCGCGCATTCGCATCATCTCCTTCCGGCGCAACTTCGGCAAGGCCGACGCCCTCGATGCCGGCTTCCGCGCCGCCCGGGGCAACATCATCATCACGATGGACGCCGACCTGCAGGACGATCCACGCGAGATCCCGCGATTCGTCGAGACCCTGGGCCAGGGCTGGGACCTGGTGTCCGGCTGGAAGCGCGTGCGGCGCGATCCGTGGAGCAAGACCCTTCCCAGCAAGCTGTTCAATGCCGTGACGAGCCGGGTCGCCGGGCTGCGTCTGCATGACTTCAACTGCGGCTTCAAGGGCTATCGGCGCGAGGTGACGGAGGCCCTGCACGTCTACGGCGAGCTGCACCGCTTCCTGCCCGCCATCGCCCATCTCAAGGGATTCCGCGTCACCGAGATGGCGGTCGAGCACCACGCCCGTCCCTTCGGCCGCAGCAAGTACGGGGCCCGTCGCCTGGTCAGCGGCCTGCTGGACCTGATGACGGTGGTTGTCACCACCCGCTACTTCAAGAAGCCCCTGCACTTCTTCGGCGCCCCCGGCCTGCTCTTTGGAGCGGCCGGCGCCCTGATCAACCTCTGGCTGAGTTGGCAGAAGCTCTTCGAGGGTCGCGCCCTGTCCAACCGGCCCCTTCTCTTCCTGGGCATCCTCCTGATGATCCTGGGGCTGCAGTTGGTGTCGCTGGGGCTGGTGGGGGAAATGATCTCCCGGGGACAGAAGGAACCCGATTACCAGGTGCGCGAGCGCCTCGGCTGAGCGGCCTCCAACGCAGGCGCCCCCGATGGAGGATCCGGGGGCGCCGGGTGGCCTGGGGCCAAAGCGGGAGGCGGCGGCGCCAGGACGCCGAAGGGGCTGCGCCGGGGAACCGCGCGACATCCCGCCAACCTGAACTCCATGCATCTCTTGGCAAGAAGCAGGCCAGTTCATGGGCATGACCCGGCACAAGATTTCCGCCTGGATTCGACAGGAAGTCCAGATCATGTAAGCCCCACCACACTCCACGGCAAGCCAACCTGACATGATTCGTGGGGAGTCGGGAGAAACCTTTCTCTTCCTCTCTGGTTTATGGCACTTTCGCGGCGTCGGCGGACGGGTGCGGCCACCAGCGGCATAGCTTTGAGGGGGAATGGCGATGGACAGGACGACGTGCCGGCACCGGTCTTCCGGCCGGCCGGGTGTGCACTGGTTGATGATCCTGGCCCTGGCCGGGCACCTGGGATGCCAGGTGCAGGCCGGCCGACCCGGGCGCCCGGGTGCCGCGGACAGCTCCAGCACGACGCCCGTGCCGGTGGAGGTGGAGACAGTGGGCACCGGCGCCATCACCGCCCGGCTTCAACTGAACGGCATGCTGAGCTCGGAGGCGGAGATCAAGGTCTTCCCCCTGGTATCCGGTCACGTGGGCCGCGTTCTGGTGGAGGAGGGCGCCCGGGTACGAAGCGGCGACACGCTCCTCGTCCTGGAGGATGCGGAGATCCTGTTGAATGAGCGCCGCATGCGCCTGGAGATGGAAAAAGCAGAGGCCGACCTGGCCCGCATCCGCCAGTTGGCCTCTTCCCGCCTTGTCTCTGACCAGGACCTCGCCGATGCCGATTTTGCTGCCCGTCGGGCACGCCTGTCCTGGGAAAGCGCTAGTCTCACCGTGGCGCGCAGCCGGGTGGCGGCTCCCATCTCGGGGGTGGTGGGCCGGCGCCTGGTCCAGGAGGGGGATTTCGTCGCCACGGGCACGCAGCTGTTCACCCTGGTGGATGACAGCCGCCTCATCGCGGTGCTGGATGTGCCGGAGCGCGAGTTGACCCGCCTGCGCCTGCGGCAGACCGTCCGCCTGGATGTGGCGGCCGCGGCGGAGCCGGTGGTGGGCTGGATCAAGCGGATCAGCCCGGTGGTGGATCCCGCCAGCGGCACCGTGCGCGTCACGGTTGGGATCGAGGATCCTTCCCGCCGCCTGCGGGCCGGCATGTACGCCCGCTTCCTGGTCATCACCGACACCAAGGACGAGGCGGTGCTGGTCTCCAAGCGGGCCCTGGTCTATGATCGGGATCTGACCTACGTGTGGGTGGCGCAGGACAGCACGGTCGAGCGCCGCACCCTGGTGCGGGGCTACGAGGACGAGGAGCGCCTGGAGGCGCTGTCCGGCATCGCGCCCGGCGAGCGGCTGGTGACGGTGGGGCAGAGCGCCCTCAAGACGGGCAGCCCCATCCGCATCATCAAGGCGGACGGTCGTGAGGTGGCACCCCCCGTCGAGACCGCGGACGGCGCCGATGCCGCGTCAGGCACCAAGAAATAGCCCGCTGCCGAGGACTCCCGCATGACCCATCCCTCCGCCTTGCCGGATCCGGTCCGGCGACACGGCCTAGTCGCCTTCATCACGGAGCGGCCGGTCGCCGTCACGATGATGGTGCTGGCCGTGATGGTCTTCGGCCTCATCTCCAGCCGGCGACTGCCGCTCACCCTCATGCCGGACATCAGCTATCCCAGCATCACGCTGCGCACGGTGGTGGAGGGCGCCGCCCCCGAGGAGGTCGAGCAGTTCGTGACGCGGCCCATCGAGCAGGCGATGGGCATTGTCGCCGGCAAGGTCTCCATCGCCAGCCTGTCGCGGGCCGGCCAGTCCGATGTGGTGGTGGAGTTCGGCTGGGACAGCGACATGGATCTGGCCATCCAGGACCTGCGCGAGAAGCTGGAAATGGTGCGACTGCCCGAGGGGGCGCAGCGGCCGCTCATCCTGCGCTACGATCCGGCGCTGGACCCGGTTCTGCGCATCGGACTGGCCTGGCGCAGCGAGGCCGGCGACGAGGCCTCCCTGCGTCGCTTGCGCCGGCTGGCCGAGGACCGCGTCAAACTGGAGCTGGAGAAGCTGTCCGGCGTGGCCGCGGTGAAGGTGAAGGGCGGCCTGCAGGAGGAGATCCGCGTCGAGCTGGACGAGTCGGACCTGGCCCTGCGCGGCCTGGACATCCGCTCGATCAGCCGCCAGCTCGCGGCGGAGAACATCAACCTGGCGGGCGGCAACCTGAAGGAGGGCCGCTCCGAGTACGTGGTGCGCGTCCTCTCGGAGTTCGCCAGCCTCGAGGAGATCGCCGCCACCCGCCTGCGCACCGCCGACGGGACCTTCATCGCCCTGGGCGACCTGGCGCGCATCCAGCGCGCCGGGCGGGATGCGGTGACCCTCACCCGGGTCAACGGCCTGCCCGCCGTGGAGATCGAGATCCACAAGGAGGCGGATGCCAACATCGTGCAGGTGGCCAAACGCCTGCGCACCAGGCTCTTCGGGCCAACCGGCCAGCCGCCCGCCACGGGAGAGGCCGACAGCAGCGGCCAGACCGCCGCCACCCGGCCGCAAGGGCACGGCCCGGGCCCTTCCCTGCCCACATCCCTGGCGGATCAGCTGGCGGGTTTGGGCGTCAGCACCGCGCTGCTGGCCGACCAGAGCATCTTCATCGAGGGGAGCTTGCGCCAGTTGCGCGGCAGCGCCATCCTGGGAGGCCTCCTCGCCGTGCTGGTCCTTTTTCTCTTCCTGCAAGGCGTGGCTCCCACCGCCATCATCGCCCTGACCATCCCCCTCTCCATCATCTCGGCCTTCGGACCCATGCAGCTGAGCGGCCTCAGCCTCAACGTGATGAGCCTGGGCGGGCTGGCCCTGGGCATCGGCATGCTGGTGGACAACTCCATCGTCGTGCTGGAGTCCATCCACCGGTGCCGCTCCGAAGGGGACAACCGCCGACAGGCCGCCATCCGCGGCACGGGCGAGGTGGCCCAGGCGGTGATCGCCTCCACCCTCACGACCATGGCCGTCTTCTTTCCCATGGTTTTCGTCGAGGGCGTGGCCGGCCAGGTCTTCGGGGATCTGGCCCTGGTCGTGGTCTTCGCCCTGGCCGCCTCCCTCATCTTCGCCCTCACCTTCATTCCCATGCTGGCCGCCCTGGGGGCCCGCGACGCGACGGTGGAGCCAGGCGCCGGGGCGGACCCGGCCACCGACCGGATGGATACCGGGCTGCGCCGCCTGCTCATCCACCGCTTGGAGAGTCTGGGGCAGCTGCGCGACTCGGCGCGCGCCCTGGCCGCGTGGCGCAGGCGGGAGCCGGTCCGGCCCTGGCGGCGCCTGCCCGGCTGGCTGGGGGCCTGGCTGCTGCTGCTGCTGCGCCTGCCGGTGACGCTGGTCCTCGAGCTGTCGCGCCGCCTGCTGCTCCTCCTGATCTGGATCCTGGTCGTCGGAGCGGCCTGGCTGGCCCGGCGGCTGGGGCGGCTGTTGGATCGCCTGGGGGGCCTGTTGGGAAAAGTGGGGGGACGGCGCAACCTGGGCGAGCGCTACTCTAGATTGCTGCGCCATGCCCTGGAGCGGCCGGGTCGCCCTCTCGCCATCGTCCTCCTCCTCCTGCTCTGCGCCGCCCTGCTGGCGCCGCGCCTGGGGCAGGAGCTGATCCCGCAATTGCATCAGGGTGAGTTCTACGTGGAGGCGGAGCTGCCCGTGGGAACGCCCCTGGAGCGGACGGCCGCGCAGCTGGCCGGCATCGAGGCCTTCCTTGGCGCCCAGCCGGAGGTGGCCGGGGTCGCCCTGGTGGCGGGGGCGGACACCCAGGGCGGCATCGACACGGAGGGGGGCGATCATGTCGCCCGCCTGACGGTCCGCCTGAAGGAGAGCCGGGATCCGCGGCGGGTGGAGGAGGCGGTGCTGGCCCGCCTGCGGCCGCGGCTGGCCGATCTGCCCGACGTCAAGAGCCGGGTCGGCCATCCCGTCCTCTTCAGCTACAAGACGCCCATCGAGGTGCAGATCATGGGGCACGACCTGGCCGACCTGCGCGAGAGCGCCCGCCGCGCCGCGGAGGCCCTGGCCGACCTGCCCGGCCTGACCGATCTGCACACCAGCTCGGGCGGCGGCAATCCCGAGATCCATGTGCGCTTCCGGCGCGAGGAGCTGGCCCGGCTGGGACTCGACCTGCAGGAGGTGGCCCGCCTGCTGCGTCAGAAGGTGCTGGGCGGCGTCGAGACGGAGTTCCGCGACGTGGAGCAGCGCATCGACATCCGCGTGCGGCTGCGGCCGGAGGACCTGCTGGGGCTGGAGGACATCCGCGCCCTGGTGGTCAATCCGGGCGGACCCGTGCCGGTGCCGCTGGGGGCGGTGGCCGAGGTCGGCCTGAACGAGGGTCCCAGCGAGATCCGCCGCCTGGAGCAGGAGCGGACGGCCCTGCTGCGCGCCAATCTGGGCGGGCTGGACCTTGGCCGGGCCCTGCCCTTGATCCGCGCCAGGCTGGACAGGCTGCCCTGGCCGGAGGGTCAGCGCTGGGAGGTCACGGGCCAGAGCGCCGAGATGAAACGCAGCCTGGACAGCCTCTACCTGGCCCTCGCCCTCGCCATCTTCCTGGTGTTCGTGGTGATGGCCAGCCAGTTCGAGAGCCTCGTCCACCCCCTCGTCATCCTGGCGGCCGTGCCGCTCGCCTTCCTGGGCGTGGTGCCCGTCCTGGCCCTGCTGCAGGTGCCCGTCTCCATCCTGGTTTTCCTAGGCGCCATCCTCCTGGTGGGGATCGTCGTCAACAACGCCATCCTGCTGGTGGACACGATCAAGCTCTTCCGGCGCGAGGGCTTCGAGCGGCGCGAGGCCGTGGTCAAGGCGGGCGCCCAGCGCTTGCGGCCCATCCTCATGACCACGCTCACCACGGTGCTGGGGCTGCTGCCCCTGGCCCTGGGGCTGGGCGACGGCGCCGAACTGCGCCGCCCCATGGCCCTCACCGTCATCGTCGGCCTCTCCACCAGCACCCTGCTCACCCTCTTCATCATCCCCGTGCTCTACGAGGGAGTCGAGCGCCTCCTCGACCGGTTGCGGCCAGTCCTGCGCGGGCCGGGCGGAGGGGCGTGATGGATCTCCACCGCTGGCTGCCGCAGCTCTCGCTGCGCCGTCCCGTCACGGTGCTCATGCTCTTCACGGCGCTGGCGACCCTGGGCGGCATCGCCCTGCAGCGCATCTCCTACGAGATGATGCCCCAGGGCTTCTCGTCGCCCTACATGGGCTTCTGGGTTCCCTACCCGGACTCCACGCCCGAGGAGATCGAGGAGCTGATCGCCCGGCCCTTCGAGGAGAACCTGCGCACCGTCCATGGCCTGAAGCACCTGGAGAGCAACAGCCAGGCCCACGGCTGCTGGATGTGGATGCAGTTTCGCGACGGCACGGACATGAACCAGGCCTGGAGCCAGGTGCGCGACTGCATCGATCGAAGCCTGGCTGAATCGTCGGTGGAGATCGAGCGCGTCGTCCTGCGCCGCATGGGCATGGACGACGAGGAGGTCTACTGGCTGGGGATCAGCACCCTGCTGGATCCGTCGGAGGCGCGGGCCCTGGTCGAGGAGAAGCTGCAGAAGCCGCTGGAACGGCTGGACGGCGTGGCCAAGGTCGATTTATGGGGCCGGGGCGTGAAGGAGGTGCTGATCGACCTCGACCTGGAGGCGCTGGGACGCCACGGCGTGAACGCCTGGACCCTCATGCAAGCGCTCTCCCGGGACAACGTCTCCCTCTCCCTGGGTCCCGTCTCTGAAGGGAACCGGCGTCTGGCCCTGCGCACCGACGCCCGCTGGCGGAATCTGGAGGAGATCGCCGCCCTGCCCGTGCGCAGCGCCGGCCAGGTCCTGCGCCTGGACGACCTGGCCCGCGTCCACCTGGACGTGCCGGTCACGGACTGGGTCCAACGGGTGGACCGCAAGGGCGCGCTCATGCTGGGCGTCTCCCGGGAGTCCACCGCCAACACGGAGCAGCTCTGCCGCCAGGTGGACGAGGTGCTGGCCCGGGCCACCGCCGACCCCGCCCTGAGCGAGCTGCGCATCAGCACGTTGTTCAGCCAGGGGCGCGTCGTCCGGGAATCCATCGACAACCTGAAGGAGAGCGCGCTGTGGGGCGGCCTCTTCGCCCTGGGTGTGCTCTTCTTCTTCCTGCGCCGCTGGTCCGCCACCCTGCTCATCACGGCGGCCATCCCCTTCTGCATGCTCATCACCATGACGGTGATCTACTTCGCGGGTTGGTCGCTCAACGTGATCACGATGATGGGCATGATGATCTCCGTCGGGCTGGTGGTGGACAACGCCATTGTCGTGATGGAGAGCATCGCCATCACGGCGCAGGGAGCCAAGGGGGCCGACCCCTTGTCCAGGCGGGAGGCGGTGGTGCGCGGCACGGCCGAGGTCAGCCTGGCCGTCATCGTGGCCACCTCCACCACCATCGTCGTCTTCCTGCCCCTCATGTTGATGAGCGGCGACAACACCCTCTCCTTCTTCCTGACCCGCATCGGCATGCCCGTGGTGGCGGCCCTCGTCGCCTCCCTGCTCGTCGCCCTGCTCTTCATTCCGCAGCTGGCGGCCCGCCTGCCGCTGGAGATCAGCAACCGGGAGCCTCGCCTGGTCCTGATGGGGCGACGGCATGCCCGCACTCTGCTCGCCTTCTGCCTGCGCCACCGGCGGGACGCCACCCTGGTCGCCCTCCTCGTCCTCTTCTCCACCGCCATTCCCATGCAGCGGGTGGAGAAGAAGGGGGAGGGCGAGGGCAACGTGGGCGACTTCCGCGTCATCCTCGACATGCCGGCCAGCTACACGCTGACCGACGCGGACAGCCTCGTGCGCCGACTGGAGGAGATCGTCTACGCCCAGGAGGAGCGCTACCGCATCCGCACCGTGACGAGCGGCTTCTCGCGGGCCTGGGGCCAGGTCCACGTCTGGGTGGAGACGGACGCCCGGCAGAGCTGGTACGCCCACGCCCTCCACGAGCTGGGGCGACGCCTGGGCCTGGGCGGGCGGGACTGGCTGACCCGCGACGAGGCGGTGGAGGACCTGCGCCAGCGGCTGCCCAAGGTGCCGGGGGTGGAACTGCGCATGGGCTGGCGGGACTTCAGCGAAGAGACCGGCACCACCATCGTCGTGCGAGGACCGGATACGGACCGCCTCAAGGAGCTGGCCGAGGAGGTGCGGCGCCGCCTCCTCTTCGTCGAGGGCGTGATCGACGCGGAGCTGGACGCGGAGCGCGGCCAGGAGGAGTTGGTGCTGGTCCTGGACCGCGACCAGCTCTCCCGCCACGGCTTGAGCGCCTCCCAGGTGGCCGGCACCGTGCGCACGGCGCTGGCGGGAAACCTGATCGGCTGGATGCAACGGGCCGACCGCGACGTGCCCATCCAACTGCGCCTGGCCCAGACGGACCGCGACCAGCTGCACAAGATCCTGGAGCTGGAACAGACGGGCGCCACGGGGAAGATCCCCCTGGGCCAGGTGGCCACCGTGCGGCACGGGCGCAGCATGGGCAACGTCAAGCGCAGCCAGGGCCAGACCTTCATGCGCGTCAAGGTTTACGACAGGGGCGGCCGGGACGATGCCTTCCAGGGCCGGCTGCGCTCCGCCCTGGCCGACCTGGCCCTGCCGCCCGGCTACAGCTGGGGCCTGGGCCGCGGCTTCGACCGCTTCCAGGAACAGGAGGAGCAGCAGAACTTCGCCCTGCTGCTGGCCCTCGCCTTCGTCTTCTTGCTCATGGGCATGCTCTTCGAGTCCTTCAGCATGCCGCTGGTGGTCCTGGCCAGCGTGCCCTTCGCCTTCTTCGGCGCCTGGTGGACCCTCCTCCTCAGCGGCACACCCTTCGACATCATGGCGGGAATCGGCCTGATCATCCTGGTGGGGGTGGTGGTGAACAACGCCATCGTGCTCATCGATTTGGTGGCCCGCCTGCGGCGGGAAGGCGTGCCGCGGGAGGAGGCGCTGCTGGAGGCAGTGGGCCGGCGCTATCGACCGGTCATCATGACGGCGCTGACGACCGTCTGCGGCCTCATCCCCATGGCCGTGGGCAACGCCTCCCTGGTGGGCATGCCCTATGCGCCCATGGGCCGCGCCATGGCGGGCGGCCTTGTCGCCAGCACCTTCTTCACGCTCATCGTGGTGCCGCTGGTCTACCTCTGGGTGGACGACGCCCGCCTCTACCTGGGCGCCCTCTTTCGCAGCCGATTCGCCCGGCGCCGCGGCGCCTGAGCCATTTTCCGGCCCGCGGCGGCGCGCCGGCTGCCCAGCGCAGGGCGGGCAGGGCCTGGCGCAGGTCGTCCTGGCGGGCCAGGCGGCGAATGCCCAGGCCCGCCAGGAGAGCCTCGCGACCCACCGTGCCTGTTCCACCGGTGAAGAGGACCACCTACACGTGCAGGTCGTGGTGGCCGGCACCGACACCGTCGAGCAGGCCTTCCAGACGGTAGAGCGCAACCTGCCCAAGGCGGGCGGCAGGGAGTTGGGCGCGGCCTGCCCCATTCCCTTCAATCCCGTGACCCCTGTCCGCATCATCACGTGACTTTTCCTTCACCCGTGTCGTGTGTGGCAGCATCCCCCTTCGCCCGGCGAGCGGGGCCCTGCCTCTCCCGCGGCGCTTTGTCAGATTGGGTTGGGGCGCAGGGAGCGGACAGCGGGGAGGAGACATGCAGGTGCGGGCCGCCCGCGAGACCGATCTGGCGATCATCACCGCCATCTACAACGAGGAGGTGTCCCGCGGCACCGCCACCTTCGACACGGAGCCGCGGGACGGGACGGCCGCCCTGGCCTGGTTCGCCGGGCACAGTCCAGGACGACACCCGGTGCTGGTGGCGGACGTGGACGGGCGCGTGGCCGGCTGGGCCAGCCTGTCCGCCTGGTCGCCCCGCGGCGCCTACAGCGGCACGGTGGAGGCCTCCGTCTTCGTCGATGGGAGGCGCCGTCGTCGGGGGGCGGGGCGGGTACTGGTGGCCGCCCTGGAGGAGGCCGCCCGGCGCGCCGGCCATCATGTCATCCTGGGGCGCATCGAGGCGGCCAACGCGCCCAGCCTGGCCCTCTTCGCCCGGGCCGGCTACCGCCAAGTGGGCGTCATGCGCGAAGTGGGACGCAAGTTCGGCCGATAGCTGGACGTGGTGTTGGTGGAGCGGATCCTGGCAGAGGAGGACGAGCGATGAGACAAGCCCTGGCCGGTCGGCGCGCCCTGGTGACGGGAGCGTCGCGCGGCATCGGACGGGAGATCGCCCTGGCGCTGGCCGCCGACGGGGCGCGGGTGGCCCTGCACTACGGCGCCAGCCGGGAACAGGCGGAGGCGGTGCTGGCCGCGCTCCCGGGGACGGGCCATGCCCTGCTGCAGGCGGATCTCGCGGTGGAGGAGGAGGCCGCCCGCCTGGCGGGGCGGGCGGCGGCGGCCCTGGGCGGGCTGGACATCCTGGTCAACAACGCCGGCATCTTCCGCGACCATCCCGTGCGTGAAGTGGACGCCGCCACCTGGGCGGCCCGCTGGAAGGAGATCCTGGCCGTCAACCTGCTGGCCCCCGCCTTGCTCATCCACGCGGCGCGGCCTTTCCTGGCGGAGGCGGGCGGCGGCCACATCGTCAACATCGGCAGCCGCGGCGCCTTCCGCGGCGAGCCCACCGCCCCCGCCTACGGCGCCAGCAAGGCCGGCCTGCATGGACTGGGGCAGTACATGGCCCAGGCCCTGGCCCCGGACGGCATCTATGTGATGAACCTGGCCCCCGGCTTCGTGGAGACGGAGATGGCGCGCGAGGCCCTGCAGGGGGAGCGCGGTGTCGCCACCCGCGCCCAGAGCCCGCATGGCAGGGTGGCCCGCGCCGAGGAGATCGCGCAGACCGTGTGTTTTGTCGTCTCCGGGCGCGCCGACTGGCTGACGGGCGGCACCATCGACCTCAACGGCGCCAGCTATCTGCGGTGAGCGCCGGTGTCAGGCATGATGCCTGACACCGGGGTGTGCAACTCCTGCAGGCAGAGCGGTTGCGGCCGCCCTTGGCGCCCCACCCGGATGCCGCGCAGGGCCGCCGCGGCGCCCGACAGGGTGGTGATGAGCGGCAGGCGCAGCCGCACGGCGGTGCGGCCGATTTCCTCCTCATCGTAGCGTGAGCGCCGCCCCAGCGGCGTGTTCACCACCAGTTGCACGCCGCCGTTCTTCATCTCGTCGGTGAGGTCGGGGCGGCCTTCGCCCACCTTGAACACGCTCACCGCCTCCAGGCCGTTCTCCCTGAAGGCCTGCGCCGTGCCCGCGGTGGCCAGCAGGTGGAAGCCCAACTCGGCGAAGTCGCGCGCCAGCTCGATGGCCCGCCCCTTGTCGTGCTCGTTGACGGAGAAGAGCACGGTTCCCGCCAGGGGCAGCGGCTGGCCGGCCGCCTCGGCGGCCTTGGCCCAGGCGCCGCCCAGGTGGCGGTCCAGGCCGATCACCTCCCCCGTCGAGCGCATCTCGGGGGAGAGGAAGATGTCCTGGCGCGGAAAGCGGTTCCAGGCGAAGACCGGCTGCTTGACGGCGACCAGGCCGGGCGCGCGCTCCCAGTCGATCGCCTCGTCGGCCAGGCGGCCGCCCAGGCAGAGCCGCGCCGCCACCGCGGCCAGGGGAATGCCGCGCACCTTGGAGATGAAAGGCACCGTGCGGCTGGCGCGCGGGTTGACCTCCAGCACATGGAGGCGGTCCTCTCTGAGCGCGAACTGCACGTTGATCAGGCCCACCGTCCCCAGGCGCAGGGCCAGGGCGCGCGTCCACCGCTCGATCCGCTCCCGCACGGGGGGGGCCAGCCGGTAGGGCGGCAGCACACAGGCCGAGTCGCCGCTGTGGACGCCTGCCTCCTCCACATGCTGCAGGATGCCCGCGATCCTCAGCTCGCGGCCATCGCAGAGGGCGTCCACGTCGAATTCGAAGGCGTCCTCGAGGAAGGCGTCCACCAGGAGCGGCCCGCTCTCCTGCTCAAGCGCCTCCAGCGCATAGCGGACCAGCGCCGCCTCGTCGTAGACGATGCGCATGCCGCGCCCGCCCAGCACCCAGCTGGGCCGCACCAGCACGGGGTAGCCCACCCGCCCGGCCGCCACCCTCGCCTCCGCCACGCTGCGGGCGATGCCCCAGGCCGGCGCCCGGATGCCCAACTCCGCCAGCACGGCGCCGAAGCGCTCGCGATCCTCGGCCAGGGCGATGGCGGCGGGAGAGGTGCCCAGCACGGGGATGCCCGCCTCCTCCAGGCGCGCCGCGATGCGCAGCGGCGTCTGTCCGCCGAACTGCACCAGCACGCCCCGCGCCTGCTCCCGCCGCGCGATGTGGAGGACATGCTCGAAGGTGAGCGGCTCGAAGTAGAGGCGGTCGGCCAGGTCCGGGTCGGTGGAGACGGTCTCGGGGTTGGCGTTGATCATCACCACCGGGATGCCTGCCGCCCGCAGGCCCTGCACGGCTTGCACGCAGCAGGCGTCGAACTCGATCCCTTGGCCGATGCGGTTGGGACCGCTGCCCAGGACGATGACGGGCGATGCGCCGGCCGAGTGGCGCAGCGGTGCCCCGTCGTCCTCCTCGCCCCAGCTGCCGTAGACGAAGGGCGTGGGGGCCTGGAACTCGCCGGCGCAGGTGTCCACCGCCCGCCAGCAGGGGAGGATGCCCAGCTCCTCTCGCCGAAGCCGGGCGGCGTCCTCGTCCTCGCCGGATCCGCACAGGCGGCCGATCTGGCCGTCGGAGAATCCATCGCGCTTCAACTCCAGCCATTCCGCCGCGTCCAGGCCGGCCAGGGAGCGGCCGGCCAGTTCCTGCGAGCGGCGGGCCAGGGCCAGGATCTCCCGCAGGAACCAGGGGTCGATCGCTGTCAGGCGGTGGGCCTCGTCCAGCTCCATGCCGGCGCGGAAGGCCTCGCGCAGCTTGAGCAGGCGGAAGGGGGTGGCGAAGCGCAGGCGCTCCAGGTCCAGGGGCCGGCCGCGGGCCGGGCGCGGCTCCAGGCCGTCCAGTCCTTCCTCGAGGCTGCGAAGTGCCTTCTGCAGCGCCTCGCGGAAGGAGCGGCCGATCGCCATCGCCTCGCCCACCGACTGCATCTGCACGCCCAGCACCCCCGGCGCGGCCGGGAACTTGTCGAAGTTGAAGCGCGGCGCCTTCACCACCACGTAGTCGAGGGCGGGTTCGAAAGCGGCCAGGGTCGTGCCGGTGATGTCGTTGGGCAGCTCGTCCAGGGTCCAGCCCACCGCCAGGCGCGCCGCCACCTTGGCGATGGGGAAGCCCGTCGCCTTGGAGGCAAGGGCGCTGGAGCGGCTGACCCGCGGGTTCATCTCGATCACGACCTGGCGGCCGCTGGCCGGATCCAGCGCGAACTGCACGTTGCTCCCGCCCGTGTCCACGCCCACGGCGCGCAGGCAGGCCAGGGCTGCGTCGCGCATGCGCTGGAGTTCGCGGTCGGAGAGGGTCATCGCCGGGGCCACGGTGACGCTGTCGCCCGTGTGCACGCCCATGGGGTCGATGTTCTCGATGGAGCAGACGACGATGGCGTTGTCGGCGCGGTCCCGCACCACCTCCAGCTCGTATTCCTTCCAGCCCAGGAGGGACTCCTCGACCAGCACCTGGCTGATGGGGCTGGCCGCCAGGGCGCGGGGGAGGGTCTCCGCCAGCTCCTCGCCGTTGTAGACGACGGCGCCGCCGCCGCCGCCCAGGGTGTAGGAGGGCCGCAGGATGAGGGGATAGCCGATCTCCGCCGCCAGGCGCTCCCCGTCCGCCTCGGTGCGGGCGAAGCCCCCGCGGGCGCAGGGCAGGCCGGCCGCCTCCATCGTGGCGCGGAAGAGCTCGCGATCCTCGGCCCGGGCGATGGCCTCCGCCGTGGCGCCGATCAACTCCACGCCCCAGCGCGCCAGGGCGCCGCTCTGGTGCAGGGCCATGGCGCAGTCGAGGGCGGTCTGTCCGCCCACCGTGGGCAAGAGGGCGTCGGGTCGCTCGCGGGCGATGACCGCCTCGACGCCGGCCGGTGTCACCGGCTCCAGGTAGGTGGCGTCGGCCCGCTCCGGCTCGGTCATGATGGTGGCCGGGTTGCTGTTGACGAGGACGACGCGGTAGCCGTCCTCGCGCAGGGCGCGGCAGGCCTGGCTGCCGCTGTAGTCGAACTCGCAGGCCTGGCCGATGACGATGGGTCCGGCGCCCAGCACCAGGATCGACCGGATGTCAGTACGCGCCGGCATGGCTTCCCCCTTTGTGCCGTTCGAGCAGCGTGATGAACTTGTCGAAGAGGGCGCGCCCCTCGCGCGGGCCGGGCGAGGCCTCGGGGTGGAACTGCACGGAGAAGGCGGGACGGTCGCGCCGGCGCAGGCCTTCCACGGTGCCGTCGTTGAGGCTGAGGTGGGTGATCTCCACCTCTGGCGGCAAGCCGTCCGGCGCAACCGCGAAGCCGTGGTTCTGGCTGGTGATCCACACCCCGCCGTCGGCCAGGCGCTGCACCGGGTGGTTGGCGCCGCGATGTCCGAAGGGCAGTTTCAGGGTGCGGGCCCCGGCCGCCAGCGCCATCAGCTGGTGGCCCAGGCAGATGCCGAAGAGCGGCAGCGCGGGGGGCAGGCCGCGCAGGCAGGCCAGGGGTCCGGCCGCGGCGGCGGGGTCGCCCGGGCCGTTGGAGACGAAGACGCCGTGCGGCCGCCAGGCCATCAGGTCGGCGGCGCTGCTGGCCGGGGGGAAGATGCCCAGGTCGCAGCCCCGGGTTGACAGCTCGCGCAGGATGCTGTGCTTGACCCCGCAGTCCAGCACGGCCACGCGGAAGGAGGGTTGCTCGGCCGGCAGCTCCCAGGCCCGCCGGCAGCCGGCGGCCCCGGTCAGGTCCAGGCCGGCCATGGCCGGCGCGGCGGCGAGGCGCTCGCGCAGCTCGGCCAAGGGTTCCTGCCCCGTGGCGAGGACTGCGTTCATCGCCCCCTCGTCCCGCACCACCTGGACCAGGGTGCGGGTGTCGATGCTGTCGGCCGCGGGCACGCCCTGCTCCCTGAGCCAGGGGGAGAGGGCTTCACCTCCCCGCGCCCCGGAAGGCTGGGGGCAAAGGTTCCGGCAGAGCAGGCCGGCGGCGCGCACCCCATCGCTCTCCAGATCCTCGGGCAACACGCCCGTGTTGCCCACATGGGGCATGGTGAGGACAAGGAGCTGGCCCGTGTAGGAGGGGTCGCTCAGCATCTCCTGCCATCCGGTCATGCCGGTGTGGAAGCACAGCTCCCCCACCGCGGGGGCGCCCGGGGAGGCGGCGCGGCCCAGAAAAAGCCGCCCGTTCTCCAACAGAAGGCGGGCGGCGCACGAGGATTCAGTTGACATGGTGTCCCTTGGGTTGAATGGCCCTCGGGACGGCAACCTACCACGCCCACCCAGCACTTCCTACCCTGGATTCCAGTTGTCCACCAGTTGGTGGCGACTTGTTTGGAGATAAATACTTGATGGGGTCAAGGAACCTTGCCAGTCCAAGTTCGTTTGTGCAAACTTGATTCGTTGGATCAATCAACCACAGACAAGGAGACCGCCATGAAGCGCATTTTGAAGGCCCTGTCCGCCCTCGCCCTGATCGCCGTCCTGGTCGGCGTCGCCCCCGCCGCCGACTCCTACACGCTGGACGGCAGTCACAGCGATGTCAACTTCACCGTGTCCCACATGATGATCAGCAAGGTTCGCGGCTCCTTCGAGGACTTCCAGGTTGACATCAAGCTGGACGCCGCCGACCTGGCCAAGTCCTCCGTCAGCGCCGTCATCCAGGCCGCCTCCATCAGCACGACCAACGAGAAGCGTGACGAGCACCTGCGCAGCGCCGACTTCTTCGAGACGGACACGTACCCGACCATCACCTTCACCAGCAGGAAGATCGCCAAGAAGGGCGAGCAGTGGGTGGCCACCGGCGACTACACCATGCACGGCGTCACCAAGTCAATCGACCTGCCCTTCACCCTGAGCGGTCCCATCAAGGATCCCTGGGGCGGCACGCGCATCGGCATCGAGACCGGCCTCACCATCAACCGCCAGGATTATGGCCTGAGCTGGAGCAACATGATGGACGGGGGAGGCCTGGTGGTGGGCAATGACGTCACCATCGAGATCCACCTGGAGGCGGTCAAGCAGTAAATGCCCAACCCCCACCGACATGCGTTGGGCCTCCCCTGGGAGGCCCTTGCTTTTTCCTGCGGGCGAGCATCATGTTTTCAGCAATATTGATCAGAATTCCATCAAAGTATCACGTGGGCACTGGGCGGAATGGTGAATTCGTTCAGATTAGCGGCAAATTAATGGCGCCACTGCCCGGAGCCGATTCTTTCCCTACCTTGAGGCGGCCAGGACCGGGGGTCCGGCCGGAATCCAAGCGAGCGAGGCGGGCATGGACGAGCGCATCCGTGAAATGGAAGACCAAGAGTGGCGGGAGTCCCTGGACGCCGTGCTGGCGGAGGGGGGGGCGGCCCGCGTGGTGGAGTTGCTGGAAGGCCTCCAGACCCACGCGCGGCGACGGGGCGTGGCCCTGCCCTTCAGCGCCCGCACCCCCTACGTCAACACCATTCCGCCCGAGGCCCAGCCGCCCTACCCGGGCAACCGCGAACTGGAGCGGCGCATCAAGAGCATCATCCGCTGGAACGCCATGGCCATGGTGGTGCGCGCCAACCGCGAGGAGAGCGGCATCGGCGGGCACATCTCCACCTACGCCTCGGCCGCCACACTCTACGAGGTGGGCTTCAACCACTTCTTCCACGGCGCCGACCTGGACGGCGCGGCGGACCAGATCTTCTTCCAGGGCCACGCCTCGCCCGGCATCTACGCCCGCGCCTTTCTCGAGGGGCGCCTGAGCGAAACGCAGTTGCGCAATTTCCGCCATGAGCTGCGGCCGGGGGGCGGCCTCTCGTCCTATCCCCATCCCTGGCTCATGCCCGATTTCTGGGAGTTCCCCACCGTCTCCATGGGCCTGGGTCCCATCAACGCCATCTACCAGGCCCGCTTCAACCGTTATCTGGAAGACCGCGGCCTCAAGCCGGTGAGCGGGCGCAAGGTGTGGGCCTTCCTGGGCGACGGCGAGACGGACGAACCGGAGGCCCTGGGCGCCATCACCCTGGCGGCGCGGGAGCAGCTGGACAACCTCATCTTCGTCATCAACTGCAACCTGCAGCGTCTGGACGGCCCGGTGCGGGGCAACGGCAAGATCATCCAGGAGCTGGAGGCGGCCTTCCGTGGAGCCGGCTGGAATGTGGTCAAGGTGATCTGGGGCGCCGAGTGGGATCCCCTCCTCGCCCGCGACGAGATCCAGCTCCTCCAGCGGCGCATGGAGGAGGTGGTGGACGGCGAGTCCCAGAAGTACTCGACGGAGGACGGCGCCTACATCCGCAACCACTTCTTCGGGGCCGATCCCCGCCTGCTCAGGCTGGTGGAACACCTCTCGGACGACCAGGTGCGGCGCATGAAGCGCGGCGGGCACGACCCGGAGAAGGTTTTCGCCGCCTACCAGGCCGCCGTCACCCACCAGGGGCAACCCACCGTCATCCTGGCGCAGACGGTGAAAGGCTATGGCCTGGGCGAGGCGGGCGAGGGCAAGAACATCACCCACTCGCAGAAGAAGCTGAACGAGGACGAGCTGCGGGAATTCCGCGCCCGCTTCGGCATTCCCATCCCCGACGACCAGCTCAAGGACGCGCCCTTCTACTGTCCGCCCGCCGACAGCCCGGAGATCCAGTACCTCAAGCGCCGCCGCCAGGAGCTGGGCGGCCCCGTGCCCCGCCGCCTGCCGCGGGCGCCGCGCCTCAAGGCGCCGGGGGACGAGGTCTTCCAGGAATTCCTCGAGGGCACGCCCGGCCGCGAGGTGAGCACGACCATGGCCTTCGTGCGCATTCTGTCCAAGCTGCTGCGCGACCCCGACGTGGGGCGCCTGATCGTGCCCATCGTGCCCGACGAGGCCCGCACCTTCGGCATGGAGTCCCTCTTCCGCCAGAGCGGCATCTATTCCCACGTCGGCCAGCTCTACGAGCCGGTGGACGCCGGCAGCCTGCTCTACTACCGCGAGGCGCGCGACGGGCAGATCCTCGAGGAGGGGATCACCGAGGCCGGCTCCATGGCCAGCTTCATCGCCGCCGGCACGGCCTACGCCACCCACGGCGTGCCCACCATCCCCTTCTACATCTACTACAGCATGTTCGGCTTCCAGCGCATCGGCGATCAGGCCTGGCTGGCGGGGGACATGCGCTGCCGGGGCTTCATGGTGGGCGGCACCAGCGGGCGCACCACCCTGGCCGGGGAGGGCCTGCAACACCAGGACGGGCAGAGCCACGTGCTGGCCCTGGCCATTCCCAACCTGCGCTGCTACGATCCGGCCTACGCCTATGAGCTGGCCGTCATCATCCAGGACGGCATCCGCCGCACCGTCGAGGAGCCGGAGGACGGCTTCCACTACATCACGGTGATGAACGAGAACATCGAGATGCCCCCCATGCCGGAGGGCTGCCGGGAGGGGATCCTGCGCGGCCTCTACCGCTTCCGCACGGCGGAGGAGGCTTGGCGCGAGGCCGCGGCCGCCGCCCAGGCCGGCGGTTCGGCGGTGCCGCGCAAGTTGAGGGCCAAGGCGCCGCGAGTGCGCCTGCTGGCCAGCGGCGCCATCCTGGGGGAGGCCCGCCAGGCGCAGGCCCTGCTGCGCGAGAGCTTTGGCGTGGCCGCCGAGGTGTGGAGCGCCACCTCCTGGAAAGCCCTACGCCAGGACGCCATGGACTGCGAGCGCTGGAACCGCCTCAATCCCGACGACCCGCCCCGCGTGCCCTACCTGACGGAGGCGCTGGGTGATTCCGGCGACCCGGTGGTGGCGGCCAGCGACTACCTGCGCGCCCTGCCCGACAGCGTGGCCCGCTGGGTGCCGGCGCCCATGGCCGTGCTGGGCACCGAGGGTTTTGGCCGCAGCGAGGGGCGGGCCGCCCTGCGCGACTTCTTCGAGGTCGACGCCCGCCACATCGCCTACACGGCCCTCTGCGAACTGGCCCGGGCCGGACGGTTCAAGCCGGCCGAGTTGGCCGCCGCCCGCCGGGATCTGGGCATCCGCCCGGACAAACCCAACCCCCTCACCGCCTGAGCGGAGGAGCCATGGCGATCATCATCACCCTGCCCGACCTGGGCGAGAACATCACGGGGGGCGATCTCACGGCCGTCCTCGTCAAGGCCGGCGACCTGGTCCGCGCCGACACGCCGGTCCTGGAGCTGGAGACGGACAAGGCCGTGATCGAGGTGCCCGCCGGCAAGGCGGGCCGTGTGACGGACGTGCTGGCCAAGCCAGGTGAGCGCCTGGAAGTGGGGGCGGCCATCCTGCGCCTGGAGGAGGAGAGCCCCGCCTCCGTCGCGCCCACCGTGCCTCAACCAGAAACCCTTCCGGCGCCGCCATCCGCTGCCGCCGCGGAGTCGAACCCAGAACGTGAAATCGAATCGGGATCGCTATCGGGATCGGGATCGCTATCGGGATCGACTCCCCCCCTCCCCTCCGTGGAAGCCCCCAGGGAGCCGGATCCCGGCACGCCCGTGCCCGCCTCCCCCACCGTGCGCCGCCTGGCCCGCGAGCTGGGCGTGGAGATCCGCCGGGTGGCGGGCAGCGGCCCCGGCGGCCGCATCTCGCGCGAGGATGTCAAGGCCCACGTCAAGGCCCTGCTCGAAGCGCAGGTGGGATCGGCCGCCGGCTCGCGGCACCCGGCCGCCGCCGGGATCCTGGAGGTGGAGCTGCCCGACTTCAGCCGCTGGGGCGAGGTGGAGGAGGCGCCGCTGACCGGCGTGCGCCGCGTGACGGCCCGCCATCTGGCCTCGGCCTGGCTGCTGACGCCGCGGGTGACCCAGTTCGACAAGGCCGACGTGACGGAGTTGGAGGCCTTCCGCCTGCGCCAGCAGAAGGCGCTGGACAAGCAGGACCCCGGCGCCCCGCGCCTCACCATGACGGCCCTGCTCATCCGCGTGCTGGCCCAGGCGCTCCGGGCCTTTCCCCAAGTCAATACGAGCCTGGACCTGGGCCGCGAGCGGCTCATCCGCAAGCACTATTGCCACGTGGGGGTGGCGGTGGACACCGAGCGCGGCCTGCTCGTGCCCGTCATCCGGGACGCCGACGGCAAGGGCGTGCTCGAGCTGGCCCGCGAGCTGGGAGAGCTGTCCGCCCGCGCCCGCGAGCGCAAGACCGGCCCCGAGGAGCTGCAGGGGGCCTGCATCACGCTGACCAACCTGGGCGGCATCGGCGGCACGGCCTTCACGCCCATCGTCAACCACCCCGAGGCGGCCATCCTGGGCGTGTCGCGGGCCCGGCGCGAACCGGTCTGGAATGAGGCGAAGGGATGCTTCGAGCCGCGCCTGATGCTCCCCCTCTCCTTCTCCTACGACCACCGCATCATCGACGGAGCGGACGGGGCGCGCTTCACGCGTTGGATCTGCCAGGCGCTGGAGTCCCCCATCCTGCTGGTGATGTAGACGAAGAGACCTGTCGGCGTGGATGGAAGAGGCAGGAGGGGGAAGGTGGCGGGCCATTCCAATCGACCCGGACCCGTCGGGTCGCCCAGCACGGTCGTCAACCATGCGTGAAGGGATCCTGAGATGAGCGAGACCACCCGCACCCCTTTGCTGATCCTGGGCGCCGGCCCGGGCGGCTACGCCGCCGCCTTCTACGCGGCGGACCTGGGCTTCGAGGTGACCCTGGTGGCGCCCGAGGCCAATCCGGGCGGCGTCTGCCTCTATGTCGGCTGCATCCCCTCCAAGGCCCTGCTTCACGTGGCGGCCCTGCTCAACGAAGCCCGCGAGGCGCAGCGCTGGGGACTCACCTTCAGCGAGCCGCGCCTGGACCTGGACCGTCTGCGCGCCTGGAAGGACGAGGTGGTGGCGGGCCTGACCGAGGGCCTGGGCGACCTGCGGGCCAAGCGCAGAGTGACGCAGCTGCGCGGCCGCGGCCGCGTGGTGGCGCCGGGTCGTGTCCGCGTCAGCCTGGAGGAGGGCGGCGAGACGGAGCTGGGCTTCGAGCGCCTTCTGCTCGCCACCGGATCGCGGCCGGTGGTCCTCCCCTTCCTGCCGGTCTCGCCCCGGGTCTGGGACTCGACGGGCGCCCTCGAGCTGCCCCGGGTGCCGCGCCGCCTGCTGGTGGTGGGCGGCGGCATCATCGGGCTGGAGCTGGGCAGCGTCTATGCCAGCCTGGGCAGCCAGGTCTCGGTGGTGGAGATGCTGCCCGGGATCCTGCCTGGCGCCGACCGCGACCTGGTGCGCGTCCTGGAGAAGAGGCTGCTGCCGCGCTTCGCCGCCGTGCGCACGGGGACACGGGTCACCCAGGTGACGGAGAACCGCAACGGCCTCAAGGTGACGCTGGAGGATGCCGCGGGCCAGGCCAGCGAGGAGCGCTTCGACCAGCTGCTCGTCTCGGTGGGCCGGCGTCCCAACAGCGAGGACCTGGGCCTGGAGCACACGGGGGTGGAACTGGACACGGGCGGCTTCGTCCAGGTGGACGCCCGCCGGCGCACGGCCGATCCCGCCGTCTGGGCCATCGGCGATCTGGCCGGCCAGCCCATGCTGGCCCACAAGGCCAGCGCCGAGGCCCGCGTCGCGGTGGAGGACATGGCGGGGCAGAAGGGCGCCGGCTATGACCCGGCCGCCATGCCCAGCGTGGTCTACACCGATCCGGAGCTGGCCTGGTGCGGGCTGACGGAGACGGAGGCGAAAGCGCAGGGACGGAAGGTGGCGGTGGCCCGCTTCCCCTGGCAGGCCAGTGGCCGCGCCCTCACCATGGACCGCACCGACGGCCTGACCAAGCTGCTGATCGATCCGGAGACGGAGCGCGTCCTGGGCATGGGCATCGCCGGCAAGGGGGCGGGGGAGATGATCGCCGAGGGGGTGCTGGCCGTGGAGATGGCGGCGCTGGCCTCCGACGTGGCGCGCAGCATCCATCCGCACCCCACCTGCGCCGAGACGGTGATGGAGGCGGCCGAGGTCTTCTACGGTCACGCCACCCACTTCCACACGCCGCGCCGGCGATAAGACCTCAGACGCGGCGCGACCGCCCGCGGGGCTCCCAGTGGGCCAGGAGACGCGCGCACTTCCGGGCTTGCAGGTCCTCCGCCGCCAGCCGGATGAGTCCGCCCTTGCGCAGCTCGATGCCGGCGTGGACCGTGCCCGAGATGAGGAGCGAGGCGAGGCGGCTGAGCTGGGGCTCGTGCCCCACCAGCCACAGGCGCTCCGCCTTTTCCCGGCGCGAAATGCCGGCCAGGGCGGCCACCAGCTCCGGCAGACCCCCGTCCGGTTCCAGCTCCGCCAGCAGCTCCAGGCGCGTGCCCGGTCCCAGCGCCTCCACCGCCGCTTCCGCCGTCTGCAGGGCGCGGGCCAGGGGGCTGGTGAGGACGAGGGGCGCCCTCCAGCCCTGGCGCACGGCTTTCCGGCACACTTGGCGCACCACCTGAAGGCCCGGGCGGGTGAGGGGCCGCTCCCGGTCATCGGCGCCCGGGTCCGCCGCCGCCTTGCCGGCAGGACCGTGACGCAGCAGGATCCACTCCACGATAAAAACCTCCTTCTCCACTGACACGGGTGGGCCGACGACAGGCTCAGCCAGTTCCCGCGCCAGGATGACGGCGGTGGCGCGGGCCTCCGCCAGCAAGTTTTGCCGCCGCTTGGTCATGGGCCTCAGGTCGGGTGCCGGGCCACCCTGGCGGGCGAGGAAGGCATCCAGGCGTGATTGCAGCACATCGCCGTCGTGGAGGGCGCCCAGCAGGCTCTGGAGGCGGGTCGCGCTGTCCGGGGCCGGCGTGACGACTGCGCCCGCGGCAGCGAGCCGGTCGCGGGCATGGCGCCAGCGCTTGAGGGCAAGCCGCAGCTGGTGCAGGGCCTCCATCTCCATGGGCAGGCCGGTGGACAAACCGAGCGCCAAATGATCACGCCATTGCTCCAATCGGGCCGCCGCGCCGGGCGACAGGAGGTGGGATGGATCCAGCCCGTCCGCCACCTGCCAGGGAGGGATCAGGCGCAGGGCGGCGGTCAGGGCGGCCGCCTTCTTCCGGCCCGGGCGCAGCCATCGCTGGAAATCCGGCAGGGAGGGCCAGCCGGAGAGCAGCTCCGCGGCCAGCAGATGCAGCACATGGGCGTCGCGCAGGGGGGCCGCCCGCCGGGCGGCGCGCCGGACAAGCCGGATCAGCTCCCCGTCCGCCGCCATCAGGTCGAGGGTGGCCAGCAGGCGTTGGCTGCAGCGGCGGAACTCGTGGATGGAGCGGGGATCGGCCCGGCCCAGCAGGGCGTGGCGCCAACGCAACCAATCCGCCGGCAACTCCGCCGCCGGGCGGGCTACAGCAGTTTCCTTCATGGACCAAGCATATCACCCCAGCCCCAACCAGACAACAGGATTGGCCCCGCCGGGCGGCCGCTTCCATTGCATCAGCCCTGACGGTTCCCTAAACTTTTGGCTGCCCAAAGGAGCCCGGGTCTGTATTGTTGGAGGGGTGACCGAGTGGCCGATGGTGCACGCTTGGAAAGCGTGTGTAGGGAAACCTACCGTGGGTTCGAATCCCACCCTCTCCGTTAGATTAGCGGATCATCTTGAACTTCAGGACGATCCGCTTTTGTTTTTCAGCACGTGTGCCTATTATGTGCCCAGGATCCTGACAGAAACGGGCACACGCCGATGCCACTGACCAAAGTCCCCGCCCTGCGAAAACGCCAGCTCCCCAGCGGAAAATGGACTTACTTCGCCGACTTCACCGTCGATGGGAAACGAAAACGCTTGACACTTGGCCCGCGAAAGGACCTGGCGGAAAAGCAGGTTTCAAAGATTTTCAACGACCTGCAGAACCAACAGGCGGGTCTGAAGCCCAAGCCCCCGGCGATGTCCCTCAAGGCCCTGGTGGACGCTTTCCTGCAAGGCTTGGATGGTCACGTATCAATTGCCACGATCCGACGCTATAGGATCTACGCCAGGCACCTTGTGGATTTTTTTGTCACCCACCTGCCCACAGTGAAAACCATCGACCAGATCACCAAGGCACACCTGGACGAATGCATCACGGCCTTGCGGAAGGAACCGGGAAAGGCCACGGCCAAGAATAAGTCAACCCGCACGATCCAGCGTGGAACATCGCCCCAACAGCCCAAGACCTTGAACGGTCAGATCCAGTTCACCAAAGCCTTGTTCAATGAGGCGGTAACCGAAGGGTGGTTGCCTTCCAGTCCAGCCGTACGGCTGAAGGCGTTTAAGGGACCCAAGGACAAGACCCAGCCATACTGGACGAAGGACGAAGTCAAGAGCATTTTAGGCAGAGCGGAAGCGGGTTGGCGGGATCTGTTCGAGTTTCTCTACCACACTGGCCTTCGCAAGGGTGAACTGATCCACCTGACCTGGGACGATGTCCACCTGGACACAAATCCTCCCAGCATCAGCATTTGTGCAAAAGCAGATTGGCGACCCAAGACCAAGCAGATCCGCAATGTGCCCTTGAACCAACGAGCGATCGACATTCTACAACGACAGCCCAAGTCTGCGAAGCATCCATATGTGTTCAGTGGCCCCAAGGGTGCGATGGTGGACGAGGATCGCATCTATCAGGCCTTGCAACGGACGCTGAAGAAAGTGGGCTTGGTCGGTGATGTGCATAGATGGCGTCACACGTTTGCGTCCCACTTGGTGATGGATGGGGTGGGCATCGAAAACGTCAGCAAGTTGCTGGGGCACGCGTCCATCGAGATGACGAAGAAGTATGCCCACCTCGCCCCATATCACCTGAAGCAGGTCGTGGATCGCCTGACAGGCTTAATCGACCCCTGACCACAGCGTGATTTCCTCCGCCTTTCTGGCATAAGAACAGGTGATGATCACATCCCTTGTTCAACCGGAAAGGACATTCCTATGCGACCACGAACCCTGACTGTGACGGATCCCTTCACCCCCATTGCCAAGCATCCCCTGCTGACGCCCCAAGGCCTGCAATCCAGTCGCTACGCCATTGTGCTGGATCCAACTGGGGAAGCCCAAGAAGCGGGGATTGTCACTGAAGACTACAACCTGGTGGAAAACCGGGAGGTCGTCGAAACCGCCGAGCGTGTGATACAAGCTGGATCCCTGCAGGCCATTCCCGACAAGGTTCTTTTCGACGGCAGGCGATTTCGCCAACGCTGGATCCTTCCCCAGCAGTCCTTCGACGTGCAACCGGAGGACATCGTTGCTTTGACCTTGGATGCCACCAACTCCTACGACGGCTCCACGCGGTTCGGCTTGTCCTTCAATCTCCAGCGTCTGATCTGTTCCAACGGGATGGTTGTTGATCAACTGTTGGGGGGCTTCCGCTTCAAGCACAACCACAGCCACGGCGACATCTTCGATGAGGAAGTGGAACAGGCCGTCGAACGCCTGATGGCCCTGGCAACCAACGTCCACCTGCTGGCCCCGAAGTTCCAGGCGATGACCCGCCAGAAGTTGTCCATCCAAGGCATCCAGCGTGTCTTCCACGAGCTGGAAACCCCACGCCCACTGGTTGCCGATGTCTTCCAAGAACTGGAGGGCAACCGGGCGTGGGATCTTTACAACGCCTTCACCCACGTGCTGACGAGGCAGGAGACCTTTGGTGCGGAGCACACGAACCGCAGGGTCACGCAGTACTTTCTTGACCGGGCGAGGGGGTGACGATGGAACCCCTGCGACAATCCACCATCTACTCCTACCTACGCTGTCCCTACCAACACTTGCTGAAGACCACCGACCCAAGCACCCAGACCTTCCGGCATCCCTCCGCCATTCACGGCACCGTGATCCATCAGCTGATCCGGCGTCTGCACGCGGGGGAGTGGGAGATGGATGTCCGCGAAGCCTACGCGGAGGCCTTCGATCACGAGGTGTCACACGGCCAGAACAACAACCTGCCTGTGCGTTGGAAGGATGATGTCGAAGAACGGGAAGCCTTCCTGGCAGACGCTGTGGCGATGCTGGAGGGTTATCGATCCAAGGACTACAATCGGTCGTGCCGGGTGCTGATGGCCGAGGCCAAGTTCACGGTGAAGATGGGCAGGCAGACCCTGACGGGCACCATTGACCAGGTGCGTGAGAACCAGGATGGATCCATCGAATTGGTGGACTTCAAGACAGGGCGTACAACGCCACCAGACGCCTTTGTGGCGATCGACTACCAGCTATCCATCTACGCCTATGCCCTGCGGTTTGGAACGCTCCTGGTGGACGGGAGCCTGCAACAACCCCATCTCCTGCCTGATCGCCTGACTGTCTACTTCCTGCGTCACCACATCCCTTACAAGCGGGCGACTAATGGGAAGTCTGCTGGGGAAGAGAGGGGCGATCCCCGCATCAGCACCACACGATCCCTGGAGCAATTGCGGGCCTTGAAGGACGATGTTTCTGCCGTGGCCAAGATGATCAAGTCAGGATGTTTCCCCAGGTCACCTGATCCGTTGAAGTGTGGCACTTGCCCCTTCGCAGACACCTGCCGAGGATCCGCATCCGACGCCCGTGTATCACACGCCCGCCTGGAAGCACTCGTGACACAACTGAAGGAAGCCATATGAATACGCCAGCCACCATCACCGAAAACCTGCCTGCACTGGACCTTGATCTGCAGGCCGAACTGGATCGAATGACCGAGGGTGTGCATATGCCCTTGCCCAGGGTTCGCGTCGAACACAGCCCCAGTGGCCAACACAGGTTGTTCTTGGATCTTGGGCCGACCATCGATGACGACGATCTGCTTGTTCCATTGGAAGGCAACAGCCTGTCGGGGATTGTCGTCGCCCACCAGCACATCCGTGCAGTCTTCGAAGAAGGCTCCACCCTGCCCGTGTGTGCATCCGTCAATGGCCAGCCCACGGTAGATGTCCCACAAGCCTCTGCCTGCGACCAATGCCCTTTGAACGGCTTTGGTAGCAAGTGCAAGCCCAAGGTTCGCTTGCTGGTGCTGGCCCCTGGTGAAGACGGGGAGCCTGCCCTGTGGGTCTTTCCTCTGTCACCCACCAGTATCAAGCAGTGGCACCGCTACGTGCAACGGCTCGCCAGAAGCAAGGTGCCCTACTTGGCTGTGAGGACGCGGTTCGAGTTGAAGGACATCCAACGCCCGCCCTATCGCTACGCAGAGGTCTTGATGAGTGTGGATCGCCTGATCACCCAGGAAGAACTGGCCCAGATCAAAGCCGTGCGGGAGACCTGGCAGGATGCGTTGGCCACGGTGGTCAAGGACGACTACCAAGATCCGGGGGATGCGACCAATGGTGAAGCATAAGAACGATTTCTGGTCGACGGTTCTGGATGTGCTGGTGTGGATCCTGACAAGGGGGAGGCGATAAGGGAAGGGGGCCGATTGGCCCCCTTATTTATGCATCTCCCTTAATAATATCTATCATTAGTTGGCGAAATTTGTCATTGCGTTCTTGTAGAACTTTTATCAAAAGTTTTTCAGGTATGCCTTCATCCCTAATCCTTAAGATATCTTCAAACACATCCAAGAACCAGTCGAAGTTAATCTTGGTCGAACCGAACAATTTCTGCACCATCAAATCGTACTCATCATCCCAATCTTCTAATCTTCCTTTACCTAACAACATTCCAGATCTTTGGAACAAATACAGCTTCGCCCTTAAGACGAACTCATTATAGGTGATTTTCTTGTATATCACACCTATTTCACCAAGGTGAACGACTTGGTTTGCTTGAAACTACCCACCTCCAGCGTGTATGTATACACACCACTGGCCAATCCAGACGCAGTGAAGTCCACGGTGTGGGAGCCCCTTTCCATCAATCCATCCTGCAAGACAGCAACCTGCTGACCGTTGATGTTGTGAATGATCAACTTGACCTTGTCCGTCTGCTCCAGGGTGAAGTCGATGGATGTGGAAGGGTTGAAGGGATTGGGATAGGCGGGTTTCAGGTCAATAGTTGAAGGAGTATAATTAGCCTCTACAGTACCTCCTTGGAATGGCACTAAAACCGCACTGCATTCCAGTCCAGTTGTAACAAGAAAAGCTCCATTGGCTTCGGCTGGTACACCTGTTGGCATATCTGGGTGTGCCTCATAACAACCCCAATAAATTACTGTCCCATCGTGCTTTAATGCTATCGATCCACGGCCCTCTGCATCTAATGCAACGAAATTTTGGTTTGGGGATGGGACAATGCTCTGCAGACAATCATTATTTCCCCAAGCCTCAATAGATCCATCATTACGTAAAGCTAAATAATGACCTCCACCACCTGCCATTGAAATGTAGTTATTTGGATCTGGGATATTATTTTCACCATATGTGTTGTCACCCCAAACAACTATTGTACCATCTAATTTCTTTCCCACACTATGTGCCCATCCTGCCGAGATTTTCTCAAATCCTGAATTTGGATTTGGGACATCATTGCATCCACTATAATTTTGCCCAAATGCTACAATTGATCCATCACTCTTCAAAGCAAGTGAATGATAACCACCGCCAGCTACTGCAATAAAATCTGAATTAGGATCAGGGACATTACATTGCCCATATGCATTATATCCCCACGCAACAATACTACCATCAGATTTTAATGCCAAATTATGACAATGCCCAGCAGAAATTGCTACGAAGTCTGCATTATCAGCGGGAGCAGTAGCACGACCCCACGAATTTTCGCCCCAAGCAACAATAGTGTTATCTGATTTTAAGCCAATTACGTGTGCACCACTTGTGCTGATAGATATAAAATCTCTGTTTGGATGAGGCACATTTAATTGTCCATAAGTATTGGAACCCCAAATCACTACACTTCCAGCTTGCGATTGAGCGAAAGAACAGCAAACAGTCAAAAATAACATTGTTGTTGTGTAAAAACAGAGTTTTGCCACGGTTCTCATTTGGACCCCCTGTTGTGTTGATCATTTGAATAAGCTGGACGCGACGTTCCTATAGAATGCAAAAATTACGCCAAAGATGGAAAGGCATATGGATTAGGTAGATAAGTTATGTGGAATAGGAGAGGAAGTGCCCAGCCTGTGCTACTTCCGACACTTGGGGACATCGAAAGTTACCCAATTCGCCGAGGTGGGGCAGACCCAGATCAATCCCGACTGGTGCTGAAGGCGTGGTCCCGATAGAATTGCTCGCAGGCCCGATCGTATTCCGCCAGATCGCGGAAGGGCTTGTCTTGGGAACTGGGGGCGTGCCGTGATGCGTCGTTGGTGGGTGTTTCGGGGTTATGGTGATGAAACCCCATTGAACGCAGATGGGGCTTTCGATGTTTTATTATAATATTTTGCATTTTATATTTTCCGCTATTGACAATATGACAATTTGTTATTATAATTTGATAAAATGGCATCAAGCCACAATCAAGGAAATATTTTATGTTATCAGAAACCGTCATTTATCCACATCGTCCCACAAGAACCTTGCTGAACGATCAGCTTCTTCTAACACACGTCCAGATGGCCGTGTTGCTTGGGGCATCCAAGCGTGCCATTGGACGAAAACTTGGCCTGAACTGGCAACAAGTCAACTTGCTGGTTGACCACGTGCAGGGAAAGGGGGGACGGATGGAATAGCACGATGAATATTTTACCTATTAGTGACATTGCGATCTGGGATCGGGGTAGGCTAATACCCCAAACTACTTACTTGAAAGAAATCTATATGAAATTGTTAGGATTACCATATGAAATTATACGAATTAAAATCGAAATTGTCAAGTGTTTATGATAATATTCTGAAGAATACCCCGCACAAATTAGACAAACAAACGAAATCAGACGTGGTCAAGCACCACAGCAAAGGCAAAGACCCATTCCAAACGATCGACCTACTGTGGACCCAGGCATCCCTGGACCAGCACACCTGCGGTCCTTGCCTGATCAGTCCCCATATCTACAAGGACGGGATCCGCGACAAAGCAAACTGGCTTTCCTGCCAGATCCTGGCCTTCGACTTCGACAACAAGGAAGGTCAAGAAGTCACCACCGTGGATGGTCTACGGCTACGTCTTCGGGAAGGTGCCTTCTGGAAGGATCGGAAGCCTACCTACTATCTACACCATTCGCGGGGGCACGATCCCAACACCAACAAACACAAGTTCCACGCCTTCTTCCTGTTGGACCGGGAGGTCACCGATCCCCAGCAGTTCGACCTGATCTATAACTACCTGCAAGACACCCACTTTGCCGGTTCCGACAACATTGGGGACCGTGCCAGATGCATTCTACCTGGAAGGCTGGACTTTCCCACGGTGTTCCAGGAAGGCCAACCTTTGAAGGTGGATGACCTGCTGAACCTGGCCCACCAAGCATTGCTGGAAACCCAGGCCAAGCGGATAGTCCGCGACCTTGCCACGGTGAAGGTGAACAACAACAAGCTTGGAAAAACAACCAAACCCGTCTACTTGCCCAAGGCGACGCTGGTGGAGTTTGAAGATGGACGGGTTGCGTCATTGGGTTCATTACATCCTGAAGACGCTGAACGTTTCCTGTGCCCCTGTTGCGGGAAGGATCCGCACCGCGGAAATCCTGGGAAGGCCAACGCCACATTCCAGTTAAACCCCCAAGGCTTGCCGATCGTCTTCTGCAGTTCCTGCAAGGCCAACTCCAGCGGGGGAACGTCCTTGCAGGGCGTCTACAACATCACCAAAAACGACACGTGGTTGTTTGTGCGGGATCGCCTGCGTATCCAATACGCCGACTACTTCTACTTGGAAGACAAGCTGGCACGGGTGACCATCCAACAGGATGTCGAACCCTACAGTGTGTCCATCGGCAAGGTGTGCCCACGGGCCATCGATGAACTACCGCAGATCCGGGAACCCCTGCTGGGTGAACTGGCCAGGGAAGCCCACACCATCAGTCAACTTCGCTTCAATCAGGAAGGTAACCCAGACATCGACACCCCGGACTACCTGTGGAAGGGGGATGTGTTGATCGGTCGCAATCCAGCACTGCGTGCCGGCAAGGAAGACAACGCCTTCATCGATGCCTGGCTGGTCCAGTTGTTCGGTCCCCACACGACCTTCATCAAGCAGTGGCTGGCGATGTATTGCTACACGAACTACATCCCCCTGCCCGTGCTGATCCTGTATTCCAAGGAACGTGGGACGGGCAAGAACGTTTTCGCCGAGGCTGTGTGTAGTATCTACGAACCCTTGCACAGCCGGGACACGGACTACGAACACTTCACCGAAGCGTTCAAGGGCAAGCTTTGGTATATCGACGAACAATCGACGGACGGCAAGAAGTTGTATCAGGCCG
Organism: bacterium; assembly: GCA_030685015.1. Lineage (NCBI taxonomy): Bacteria > bacterium. The sequence continues at coordinate 1,100 of JAUXWS010000095.1, read as the reverse complement.
TGAAGCAGATCGGTGGGAACAACAAACTGGTCGTGAACAACAAGTATGGATTGAAGCATCAGGTGGATCGCAACCTGTCCGTGATTCTGACCACAAACAACCTGAAGCCGATGGAAATGGAAGCCGACGAATTGCAACTGGACGAAACCAATAATCAGTTTTTTGTGATGGAACTGAAGCCCCTGCCCACCAGGACGCGAAACTTTCCCGACTTGGTCAAGGAACGCCTGGGCCACTACGTGCGGACAGAACTACAGGCGGTCTTCACAGCATTACAACAAGATCCCGATTATGGCAAGTATCGCTACGGGATCCGCGTGCCGGTGACGGATGAAGAACGACGATTGTATAACCTGTCCCAGACAGTGGTGGAACGGGAAGCCTTGGACCTTTGGGAATGTTTGAAGGAAGGCCACTACATCAAGGCGGATCCACGCTTCGGGGATCTATGCACTGTAGGGTCCATCAGCTATCGCACCAAGGGCCAGGAAGTCCACGTGCAACCGTCCACCTTGCGGACGATGGTGAAGCAGATGGGCTTGTCATCCACCAGCAACCAGGTCATCGCCTACCTGCAACAGAAGGGGAAGTTGGGATTGGAAGAAGTCCGCGACAAAGGCAAGCGTTTGGGGTATCAACTGATGTTGACGGCCCAGGAGGCCCAGGATCTGGTGGCAGTTTTACGCTTCCAAACCGTCACCGATGACAGATAAATCGTCACCAATGTGATGTTTGGTGTGGGGGGAAGGCTTCGCCTTCCCCTTCTTGTACCCTAAAATCCCCGCCAGATGCAAAAAGGTGACGGAAAAACCGTCACTGGTGACGGTCTGGTGACAGTTTTCAAAGTGGTGGATCTTTTTGATAACTATAGAGATAGAGGGGTTGGTGACGGAATGACAGTAAAAAACCAAAACTTATTCATTTTGAAATTGATTTATATTTTTCTTTCAACTAAACAAATTCCCGATTACGCAGGAGAATCAGCCAGTCGTAGGGTCCTCAGGGGTCGCTGTGCCGATCTTGCTGCCAGGCGCAGAGTGCCGGTGATGAGGCAGACCAGATTCATGCGGCGGTTGAACCGGTATTGGAACAAGGCAAAG